>JBAYCO010000462.1:0-3645 GCA_041668685.1 Victivallaceae bacterium
AAAGGACACTCTACTGGAACGCTATTACGCTGCGGAGTATGATATTTCAGTATGAATTGACGGAAACGGTTATGTCCGTCTGCAATTGCTCCATCCCATGAAAGCATCAGTACGCGGGGGCTCCTGATCCTCTCGCCGGGATAAAGTCTGAGATGCGTAAATTCCATACCCGCAGTAAGCTTAAGCGATCTGGCGGCATCTCGGCTGAATTCGGCCTGCCACCGCCCAGACCAGCCGATGGCGAAACTTATGCCGCCGTGGTCATATTCCAGATCAAAAAACGGACCGGCTCCGCCATTCCCGCCATCCGAAGAACGGCCTTGGAAAGGGAAAAGTTTCCGGGTTTTTGAAGGGGACAGAACACTCTGATGCGGGGCGAAATCCGACTTATTGCAATAGCTCCCGTTAATATAATGAAGCACAAATTCATTATCCCCGCTTCTCGTGAAGTTCATGTCCAGTGCCTGGATATTTTCTAGGACAGGAGTATTTTCTTTACCGTTGTTACTGAAATGGATCACCCATTCAACCGCAGGGAAATTCGAATATTCAACGGCTTCATAAAGGACTTCCAGGCCGGTAAGCGGATCTTTGAATGAAAAAGTATGCAGTTTTCTGACGGCATCAAGATTTTCGACATTTTCAGCACATTCCCAACATTTGATAATTTCCTTTGACGATCTGCCGCCATAAACAAACGAAAAGGGCAAATTTTTCGCTTGACCGTCTGATATTTTTCTTTTCAAGTCATTCATTTTTTAGTATCTTTTTTTCCTATCGTTTTATTCATTTCTATCTCTGCTCAAGTTTCCCAATATCGGGGAACTGGAATTCTCCCCATTGGCGAACTTGGGATGATGCCTGGACAACAACTATTGGTTCGCCCAACTCGATTTTGACGTGGTTTAATTTCTTACTCATGATTTATTTATCTCCAAAAACTATATTTCAACAGCACCAATAAAGATAGCTGCCGGCATTTTTTTGTGCCATTTTCCGCCGCCGCATTCATGTTGTGAATAGTAACTGATTAGCAGCGTTCCATCCGGCATTAACACAGTACCGGGATAGGCATTATCCCCCAGGCTTGGCAGTTCTAAAACTTCTTCATAAAACTACTTCCGTTAAAGAAATTTCGACTTTTTTCAGAACGATTAATTTTGTTATTTGCTTTTTCCATTCATTATCCGCCTAAATTTCAACAGCAGCGAGAAAAATATCCGCTGGCATTTCTTTGCGCCATTCTCCGCCGCCGCACTCATGTTGTGAATAATAACTGATCAGCAGCGTTCCATCCGGCATTAACGCAGTGCCGGGATAGGCATTATCCCCCAGGCTCGGCAACTCTAAAACCTCAGCAAGTCCATTATTCTCAAATAACCATATTTTTGTCCGATGTCGGCTTAAAGACGGATTATTTTTATCGGCGGTTTCCATATAATCGGGTCTTTCACGCCCAATAAGGTAAACTTTATTCCCGGTTTCAATGATATGAAAACCTTGAATAATTTGGGGAATTTCGGAAATCTGGATCCATTTCTCAAACGGTTTATTGCTTTGAAATATTTTCAGATGATACGGTGATGCTTCCGTCCGGACAAAAGCAGTTAGGCTGTCTTTACCCGAAGAATAAAGAACCGTCTCGCTTCCCTCGCTTATATGAGACTGTTTTTCCCAGTTCAAACCATCCTCCGAGACGTAAAAATCTATCTCATAATTTCCAGAATGATCCTTGCCGTATCCTGCTGCATAAAATGTATTTTCCACCTTAATGGGCTTCCAGAGAACAATATCACGGCAAACGGTCTGCGGTTCATGTACACATTGAGATGAACGGGAAATAGTTTGTAATTGAGTATATGATTTCCCCCTTTTGCCATCATTATCAACAGGAGTACAACAAGAATACAAAAACAATTTATCTTTCAGGGGTAAAAAATAACTGTCACGATAATCAACAGTTATCGACTCTAAATTCTTCATCAGATTTTTCTGAAGAATATTCCATTTTTCTCCGTCAGAACTTGTCATAATGATCTGAAAAGACTCATTAGAAGCATGTCCAGTACCATTTCTGAAGCATAGATAATATTTCCCTTCAAAAAACGCTAATCCGGTAAACGCATTATGATTGCCGTCCGAAAATATTTTTTTGAACCATTTTATTTTCATTATCCATTTTTTCCTTTTGTGTTAAAGTTTGGGAATTTATTTAAAAAAAATTACTTCATCTGAAAAAAATCCGTATTTCCCCCATCCTGCCTGATTCTATTATTTTTTGCCATGACATTTTTATTCATTACTCACTTTTGTTATTTTGGGCTTACAAAGAACGAAATAACTTAACGGAAAATTTTTCTCGGCCGTTTCTTGATGCCGTTTTCTCGCTGTGCCATTCATCTTTATCCCTACTCAACTTTTTCGGACTAAAACTTTACTACCGTTCTATTTTCAATTAAATACTTCTAAACCACTTTGCTTCTTTTACAAAACTATTGTTTTGATTTTACGAACCAGAATAGTTTTGCAGGCCGTCCTTAACTTAGGTTCGGGATATTCGAAATCGCTATATACGACCAGAGCGGTTTCCTCGTCCAATGCAACCAGGCCTCCATAGCCGCAGGTATCCCGGTTATGCCAGTTGCAGTTATTGCGATTGAACGCCGGTTTAACAATTTCGATTTTGTCCTCCCAATGTATTCCGGAAGGGTCGGAACTCGCCCGGATATAAAACCCCGGCCGGCCGTAACAGGCCAGAGTCACTCCGTTTTTCAGGGTCAGGAGACCGGGACGAACCCCTGACTCATCAAAAATTTTCGGTTTACTCCAGGTTTTACCCTCGTCTTCAGAACGTGAACTGTAAGTCGGGCCGATAATCGTGCTGCCGGTAGTACTGCGCATCAGGCAGAAAAGGGAATTATCCGGCAGGACGGTAATATCGGGTTCGTTAAATCCCTCATGCCAGCCGAGAGCCTCTCTTTCCTTCCAGGTCGGATCATGCCGCCGGTCCGGTTCGTAAGGGATCTCGCTCAATAATTCCCAGGTATGACCATCATCGGAGGACGACAAAAAAACACAGGCGTAATCTTCTCTTAAACGGCCTTCGACCAGCCGTTTAGAATAGTTGCCGAACAAAATCCCGCCGTCCGAAGTAATGATCCCTCTTGAACCCCAGCCAATCATCGGGAAGGGTAAACAGCCATTGGCCAAACTGCAAACCTGCCCATCTATATTTACCTCTATGTTTGACGCGATAACCGTCCGGATTGCTCCGGGGAGATGTACTTCGGCCTTTTCTTTTTTCCATTCAGTTTTTCCTTTCGGCCGCCGAAACAACCGGTATTCAGTCAATTCGCCAGGAAAATCCTCCGCCTTGAAAACACCGGGATGACCGGGTAGCGGTCGGGGAAGAATCCGTCTGATCTTTTCGGTAACCTTGATCGAAGGCCGGTAGGCTGGGAATATGTATTCGCCGTTGGGCAGTGCCAACCCCATAGTCGAAACTCTTTTATCCCCGGTAATGGCGGCGGCCTCGCATTGAGTCCAACTCAGGCCGTTATCGGCTGAAACGGCATGTGCCAATGATTTGCCATAATACGCCGCGTTGTCCCTGAAGCCCCCCGGAGCATAGGCTATATGGAGTCT
>JBAYCO010000463.1:0-3642 GCA_041668685.1 Victivallaceae bacterium
GCTTTATGCCGAATTTACACCTTTACAGCAAACGATAATGAATTACTTCCGCATCAAGTCCGCTGTTTTCATAATTCTATCTTTCAGTAAGCTCACTTTTCATAGAAGGTTTGACAGTTCCATTCAAGTTAATAATATAGCTCGTCGAAACATTTATTTCAAGATTCCTTTTCCCGGTATCCAGTACAGTACGGTAATTTAACTGGAAAATTCCGAAAACGGCTATACATTTAAGAGCTGATTAATCATTTAAAATAAGGAATTATAATATGCCTTTTGAGAGAGGTTCATTTACTGTTACTGTTTTTCAGTTGCCGGAGCAGTTGCCGGAAAATCTGCTTGAACTTTTTGCCGCGAAAAAAGCCGGTAAACTTGACCACGTTAAAGAGGAAGCCGTATTCGGCTGGACTTCAGGGCGAACTTTGCTCGAAACTGAAATCGACGAAGAAACCGCCATTTGCGGCGGCCATATTTACCTCCAGTTGCGCAAGGCTGAACGCAAAATCCCGTCTGCTTTATTTAACGCTATCTGCCGACGCGAGGAAATCGTCTATATGCGCGCCAATGATTTCGATTTCGTATCTTCAAAAGCCCGCCGGGAAATCAAAGCCCAGGTGCTGGAAATGCATCTGTCCAAAATGGCGCCGACTATTTCCGGCATACCCATGGTAATAGATAAGGCGGCAAAACTCCTTTATGTCGGAACCGGTTCTCCCGCGCAACTGGACAACTTTGTTTCCGTTTTTCTCAAGACGACTAATATTGAACCCTACCAGTTGCAGCCCGGCCTGATGCTGGAGGACATGTTCCAGTGTACCGAGCGCGAACTGCCTGAAATAATGTTCTCCGAAATTCAGGATGAACAGGCTCCGGGGCGTGATTTCCTGACCTGGTTATGGTATTTCAGCGAATGCGAAGGCGGCAAAATATCCCACCAGCAATTTGGGGACTTTGAAATCATGATCGAAGGCCCACTGACGTTTTCATTCGTTTCCGAAGCGCGCGGCGCGGCTGAAACCACCCTGAAAAAAGGCGGCAGCCCGTTACGCGCGGCTGAAGCTAAAGCAGCCCTGACTGTCGGAAAACGTCTCAAAAAAGCCAAATTCACGCTTTGCCGCGCCAACCAGATATGGACAGGCGGCATAGATGCGGACAATTTCAGTTTCAGCAGTCTTACCTTGCCCGAAGGCGAAGAAATAGACGGCGCCAGCGTTTTCGCCGAACGCATGGAAAATTTATTTATTTTCCAGAGTATTATCTGCGAATATTTCCGTAAATTTGTGGAAAGCGTTCGCGGTATGGAATGGGCGGAAACCGAAAAGAAAATTCAGAAATGGGCAACTGAACGCGATTCTTTTTAGCTGGAGATCATAAGGAATTGGTTATCTTAACCATTTAGTTCCCTCCTTGACTTTTAAGAGCTAAAGGCTGCAGAAAATGTTTTATTACCCACAAAAATTTCACTGAAGAAGCAATTGTATTACGGTTTTTATCAATCAGTTGAAAACGAAAAGAATAATATCCCGGCTTTAATTTAGGTAATATGATTTTATTCTTGGAATTTGCAGACAGTAAAGTAGAGGAAATATTTTTCTGCAACTCGCCAAGAATATCTATTTTTAACTGATAATTTTTCAGCACATCAGGAGAAATACAATATCTGACCGTCGATACTATAGCTTCTTTATCGTAAACAGCTACAGGTAGCTCTATGGTAAATAGCTGAACTGAAAGATTGCCGGAAAAGGAATAAAAAACTTTGTTATTATTTGCACTCATCAGTGTCAGATTATAATAATAATTACCCGGTTCGGAAATATAAAAAGGCAGTTCTATATTTTTTTCAGTTTTCGCAGATATTGCAAATTCCTTTTTGTTTGATTCGCTTTTCCCATTTTTATTTCTCAACTTAAGCTCAATCTTTATCCTTTTGCGTGTTTGGGTAGTGTTTTTCAAAGTTATACTCACGAAATTACTGCCTAAATTACTTTCTTTAAGAAGTTTTAATTTACTGACTGTTATAGCATTGTATTCAGGAATATCAAGCCCGTAAAGATAACCGAATTGCTTGGGTTGATGCCAGCCGGAAATAGATTTAATCGGTGCCCATGAATAATATTCTCTTTGTGGAAGAATATTATTTCTCATAAGGTTTATCCGCCAGTTTTTTGCCGAACCAATGCGCAATATCCGGAACGGAATTATGATTTCAGTAGTCCAATTAGTCCTGTTGCGGGAAGAGACAACCCGCCAGTCATCATTACTCCACGGAACGATATTTGCACAGTTGCCTTTTACAAATGCATCATACCTTATCCCGGAAGAATTCACCATGAAGTGATAATAGTTTAGCTCATCCGGGGCAGTGTTCAGATATATTTCCACGGAATCATCGTGATCCAGTTTTCCGTCACGATTTTTTTCTTTTGCCATTATTGACGCCGATTTGCTCTCATCACATTTAAACGCAATATATAAATTATCATCATCATAACCAAACCATGCTTCAGTTTGTTCCGTTGGAATACTTATATTGGCTTTTTGAGAAGAGAAAAGAGTGAACTTAGAGATATGAGCAGCATCTTTCCATTCTTCCTGTCCTGTTATACCGTCAATAATGGGGGCTTTTTTCATCTTCCTGACATTAATGACAGTACTTTTTTCTTCAGCCGTACAGATAAAAAACGGTATGGTAAAAACAATTCCAATAAGTATAATGTATCTATTAGTCATTTCTCTTGCCCTCTTAATTTCATGATCCAGCTTGCTATTTGCCAACGTAATTTTGAAGCTCCATCATTATCAAATTTTGGAATTTTACCGAGATCGTTCCACGGGACACATGACAAAAGCTTTTCCAATTTATATTCTATTTCTATTGCATCTTTTGAGTTTTTCGGGACCTTTTTGGCCGAGCTGATAATTTTCATAAGAGTATATAGATAACAGTAATCGTCAATTCCTTCACGAATCCCCTCCCATTGCAGCGTGGAAATGAGACTGCCATTTTTATCCGCATAAGTTATTGTCGGATACCAGCTCATATGAGCAGTTCCTTCCGGGTCGATTTTCCGGTGTAATGAATAAATCCAGGAAATCTGCCCTCTTGACCTTGTTTTCCACGCAAAAAAACCTGTTCCCCAGCGGCTCGGCATAAGTCCTCCCGGAATATTTCCATATACCCCGCTTGCTCCGTATTGATAAGGGAGGTTTTCATATTGTTTTAATTCAGCAAGGAGGGTACCCAGGTTTTCCTGGGTATAGTCTATGTAACTGAATATGTTGACACGGTTATAGGGCGCAAGTTTTTTCCAGAACGGCCCATGCATAAATGCCGCGCCTTGGAGTCCGGCTGATTTTGCCAAGCGATATTCCCATATAGCCCTGTCCTGACGGCTTAAGAAGGCTCCCGGTTCATCTATTCCCATGAAAAACCATTTAAAATCATCTCCGGTCAAGTTTTTTATAAATTTGTCAATCTCAGTTAAAGCAGCTTTGTAAGAAGTTTCGAATTGCGGTGTAAGCATAGCTTTATTGACTCCGCCTTTACTGTTAATCTGGGGAAGTTCATAATTCATTAGTTTGGCCACCTGATATTCTATAATGTCCCCTAAACGCAATACTGCTCATTTAACGCTTGAA
>JBAYCO010000464.1:0-3635 GCA_041668685.1 Victivallaceae bacterium
ATAATTGTATATTTAACCCATTTGCCTGATCGTGATTTCCCTGGAATTGACATGATCATTAAACTCCAAAGTTATATTTTCCGGAAAAGGAATTGTCCCCAACTGTTCAAAGTTATAAGCGCCGACCGGAATTTCTACCTTTTTGAAAGTTTTTCCGTTAATTTTCACGTTAATTTCACCTTCGGTGGAAAAAAATGCTTCTCCGCGAATTGCCGCGCCCGTACCGGCCGCGGCCAGTTCCGGTTCGTTAAGCAGCAAAAAATCCTCGTTTACCTGATGCAGGTTTACCACTGCGTTTTCTGCAAGTCCGGCATGGGATACCAGGTAAAGCGTAAAAGCGCATTTGCCGCCTTCCGGCAGCTCGGCGACCGCACCCGGCTGTTCCCATATCTCCGCATCCGACTGCAGGGCATAACTTATGCAGGGCTGAACAAATTGTACTTTATTGGTCATGAAACTGCCCATTTTCAAAATATCGGTACGGTCGCCATAATTTACCGGGCCTCCGGCAATATAGAAGAAAGCCTTCTGGCTTTGGGCGTCGCCCGTAACGCACCAGTCCTGCGGATGATAGGTGAACAGATAAGCGGTTTCGGGCGCGGGTTGTAAGCGCCTGGCTTCCTCGAACGGCCAATCCGGCCAGGAAAAAAGTTTCATGCCTTTTGCTTCAAGGTCCGGCCGGTTTTCCAGTTCATACAAATAACATTTATCTCCGGGAGCGTAGAAATAAGTTCCCCTATGCCAGTTTCCGATACAGGTTCTCGAATGCACGGCCAGGGTAAATTTCGCGTTTCCGTTTCCGGTATTTTTTATTTTGTAATCCATACGCAATTTTGCCGAATCGGCGTAAGCGGTAATTTTTTTAACGAAAGCCAGGGATGATACTTTGTCAGTCACCGGTTCGTTGTAAGTAAAAGCATTTCCCCCCTCCCAGCAGACTTTCCGGCCGCGTTTTTCAATCCGGTGTTTCCAAGGCGAAAAATGCAAATAGCCTTTGACCGGAAACCTTTGCGGATTGGTTTTGCCGTTAACTTTCCCGCTGACCCACGGGATACTGTCGACCAGGCCGCCGTAATAATTGAATTCCCGGCCGTTTTTCGGAGTGGTCAGGGGAACCGGATGGGCAAAACATTCCTGTCCGGAATTTTTGCAGTAAAAAGAATACGGCAGCCTGCCGCATTTCGGGATAAGCACGGTTCTGAAAAAATCGTTTTCAATAACGATTGTATCCCAGTTGTCCTGTTTGGCTTTCGAAATTTTAATGTTTTTTTCTGATTTCATAAGTATCCGAAATTTTTGTTATTTAATTCTAATATATATGAATAAAAATAAAATTTCTTTGTGAAAATATTGCAATAAACTAATATTTTATACATTTTTCTAAGATAATTTGTTGATTTAACTTATATCCGCAAATATATTTGGTTATAGGATGCGACTATGATATTTAGCGGAATGAGAAAGAATTGAATCCCGGAGCGATTGATATCAGTTTTGATTAGCCGCTCCTACGGAGCTTGACCAGGCAGAGGCACGTTTTCCACGGGCTTACGCCCATGGCTACTGAAAAATCGCTCCTGCGGAGCTGTATCGAGTTGAGACTTCTTGTATGGGTAAGAATTTTTTTACAGATTTTTTAAAGCGCGTGCTGGATGATTTTACTTTCCGGAAGGACTCGCTGTATTTTTATGATATCGGCTCTGTTATGCAGGCAAAAACCGATTCGCTGCACCTGATGCACCTGCACGAATCATGGGAAATAAAGATAGTAAGCCGGGGTACGGTAAAATTCTTTTTCCCGGACGTCGCTCTTGATATTTCCGCTCCGGCGGTAGTAATTACGGGGCCGGGAGTCATTCACGCGAACGGCGAAGTTGCCGCAAACAGCGAACTGTTTGCGATATCGTTTGAAAGCCGCGAACGCTGGTCGGCATTATTAAGCGGGGGGCAAAGCCGGGAAATATGGTTTTCGGCGGAACTGTTTAAACAGTGGGACAATCTGCTTGGGACGCCTCATATTTCTTTTCTTGAACGGCTTTTGGGATTTATAAAACTTGCTGATCCGGTTGCGGAAACCGTGCTGGCTGGCATGTTCAGGACTTTCTGGGGAACTTTGCTGCTGGCCTATTCGCAGGCGGCATCGCCGCAGGATGAAGCTGGATTTCAAGGAAATAAAGTAGCCAAAGCGCTGCGGTATATAAGCGTTAATTATCATTCAGCGTCACTCACGGTAGACGATATTGCCGAATATGTCGGTGTCACCCCGAATTATCTGGCTAATCTGTTCAAAAAAGAGATCGGCGTTTCCCCGCGTCGCAAACTGGTGGAATACAGGCTCGAAAAAGCTTGTAAGATACTCATGAAAGGTTCCTGTTCCGTCAAAAAAGCCGCCTGGCTGACCGGCTGGCAGAACCCGTGTTATTTTTCCCGCGAATTCAAAAGATTCTACAAATATCCGCCTTCGCAAATCGCTTCCGATATTGCTTACCATGCTCACCGACAAGGTGTGGCAGTTTTTAAATAAAGACACTAAAGCATACGACAAGAAAAATTCTGGATTTATGCCTTTTTCCTCAGCGCCACCGCGATGAAATTGAAATACTTTCCCGCGCCTGCATTCATGGATTTCCGGTCGTTGATCGCGTATTCATTCTCGCATGCGAGCCAGTCCCGCCATACCTCATCATTGCTTTCCATTTCTGTGATGGAGACGAGTTCCGCGTCATTGGATTTCTCAAAAATTGACCGCCACCATGTAAGATCGTGTATGTAATCCAGTTGCTCAGGCGTCCACGAGAGCAGCAGTTCCTGCGGCAAATGGTCGTGGCAATCTTTTTTCATGCCGGGAATCGAAAGATAGAGCCGGCCCTCCGGTTTGACGCAAGGGAGCAGTTTGGCATCGAGATACGCTTCATTGCGCCCGAAGTAATTGTATGAATCAATGCTGACCACAGCATCGAAAAACGCCGGTTCAAACGGTAAATTTTCCGCGTCCGTCTTGACCGGAACGATTTGTTCGGAAGAAAGCCCCATGGAGTCAAAGAACTTCCGGTTTTCCTCCGGATCGCTCCACAGATCGCCGGCATAGACTTTAAAACCGTATTCTTTTGCCAGAAAAACACTGGTCAACCCCTGGCCGCTGCCGAGGTCAAGAACGGTTGCCCCTGTGGGTATCCGGTGATCGAGTAACAGTTCTTCCGTGAGCTTGATGGGATTTGGACCCATTATTTTTGAACGCAGTTCTGGCGTGTCGTAACGTTTGCTTTTGGGGTAGTCCATAATGATATTCCTTTCATGTTTTTTCGCAGCCGCGCAATCAAAATTATAATTTCGGCTGTATAGAATTATGATTGTTTGACTATTAAAGCCTACTTTAAAATTAAATCAATCAAAGATTCCAATTTTTCATGAAAAATATGAGGACAAGCGGTAATCGACGAGGTTGAATGTACTATTTTACGTGATAGTAGCACACTCTGCGCAGGCTGAGCCTGAGCGAAGCGAAAGGCAACATTCCCGTCCCGGTTGTGTCGGTGGCCAGTTAACGTCTGTCCGTTCATGACTCAAGCGAGGACAAGCGGTAATCGACGAGGTTGAATGTACTATTTTACGTGATAGTAGCACACTCTGCGCAG
>JBAYCO010000465.1:0-3624 GCA_041668685.1 Victivallaceae bacterium
CAGCGCTGATCATCAATCCGCTGGCGGCTTACGCCTTGAGCCGTTACAAGCCGCCCTCAGCATATAAGATTTTGCTGTTCCTAATGCTGACCATGGCGTTTCCGCCGATGGTCACACAGATACCGATATTCCTGATGCTCCGCGAATTCAACCTGCTCAACTCGTTCTTTGCGCTCATTCTGCCGGGGATCGCGAACGGTTACTCGATATTCCTCCTGAAGGGATTTTTCGATTCGTTGCCGCAGGAGCTGTACGAAAGCGCCGAACTCGACGGTGCCGGGGAATTCCGAATATTTTGGCAGATCACCATGAGTCTGTCCAAACCGATCCTGGCGGTGATCGGACTCAACGCCTTCACCCTGGCTTATTCCAATTTCATGATGGCGCTGCTGATTTGCCAGGACCAAAAGATGTGGACACTTATGCCCTGGCTTTACCAGTTGCAACAGAACGGTTCACAGGGAGTAATCTTTGCATCGCTGGTAATTGCGGCAATTCCGACTTTCTTGATTTTCGCGTTCTGCCAGAATATCATTATGCGAGGTATCGTTGTACCGGTGGAGAAATAATTACAGAAAAAAACGGAGAAAATTACTTATGATCGACAATCATGTACATATAAAAGAAAAAGTTGCATAAGAAGGAAAACTAATAATGAAAGATATTGAAGCAAAAGTAAGGAATTCCCTAAAGCATACCGTTTGTATTAAAAATAATTCAAAAATAAAGGAAGGTTATTATGGGTATTAAAGTGGGAATGTGTGGAGTTGGCGCTTTTGCGAAGTATTTTATTCCGTTATTCAAAGCGCACCCGGATGTGGATAAGGTAATTCTGTGTGATTTGGACGAGAAAAAATTACGGGAAAAATCTGCACAGTTCGGTATTCCCAATACTTGTCCGTCACTGGATGAACTGTGCCAAAGTGATGTAGACGCCATTGCAATCATCACTCAACACCACCTGCACGGCCCCCAGGCAGTACAGGCGTTGAAATCGGGTAAACATGTTTATTCAGCGGTGCCTTCCGCAATTTCGCTGGAAGAAATTACCACGCTGGTCAAAACCGTTGAGGAAACCGGACTGATCTATATGATCGGTGAAACCAGTTATTATTATCCATGTGCGATTTTCTGCCGGGAAAAATTCAGGAAAGGTGAATTCGGCAGCATTGTTTATTCCGAAGGGGAATATCTCCATGACTATTTTCATGGTTCAATTGAGATTGCCAAGTGGCGTTATGGCAAGAATTGGAAACAAATGATGGGTATGCCGCCGTTTTTCTATCCGACCCACTCGACTTCTATGATCGTTTCGGTTACCGGCGCTCATGTTACCCATGTATGTGGTATGGGTATTCCCGACCATCGTGATGATGCTCTTCCCCCAACTTCAGACTTAGAATGGGAATACAGAGAGGACAACTTCTATGCAAGGAAGGATAATTTCTGGAAAAACCCGTTCAGCAACGAAACCATGTTGTGCAAAATGTCCGATGGCAGCGTCGCCCGCATCAATGAATTCCGTCGTATCGGTTATCCCGGGGCGGTTCGTATGAGCATGTACGGAACCGAGGGAAGTTATGAACAGCAAATTGGTCGGAACAGCAAAGATTCCGGCATGTGGCTTAACAAAAAACTGGATGAACGTCTTGATGTGACAGACTTGCTGAGATGCGATGGAGTACCGGCTACAAAAATCACAGGAGAAATGAGTAAAGTTACTTCCGCGGATGGCACCCATGACCGTGCATCCAAATTACATGACTTGAGCCGACTGCCTAAAGAATTTATTGGTTTGCCAAACGAACATTGCGGTTCCCATCAGTTTCTGGTGGATGACTTTGTTCGCGCCTGCGTCACTGGGAAACAGCCGCCCAATAACGTCTGGCAGGCCGCCCGCTATTTGATTCCGGGGCTTGTCGCGCACGAGTCCGCGATGCACGGAAGTGTTTTGATGGAAGTGCCCGATTTGGGAAATCCGAGAGAATAAATAATGATACTCTTTAATAATAGTGTTGTAGCTATGAGAAATCAATTCACTTGCGCCGTCATGCCTGGAATACCGGGCAAAGATATCAGTGCTGTTTTCCGGGATTGGGAGATCGCGCTTGTTGAAGTACTTGACCTGATGCTGGAAAGATATGAACAGCAGCCCGGCTATCCTTTTATTGACATGAAATTCAATACGATTACCGGACATGATTTTCCGGTTCTGGATGATCTGGAAAAGGACTTCAAAAGCCGTAATGTCGTCTTTGGCTGGATACAAGGACGGGCTTTAGAGGCTCTGGCAGGCCACGCCAAATGGCTGCGAGACTGCAACATCCTTGATAACGCCAGCAAAAACTGGCGTATTAAGCGTATTGAAAAAATCCTTCAGGAAGTATTTTCGAATCTTGAGGAGATACGGATGCGAAATCATGGCCGGTTGTTTTTTACGATGACGCCGGAGGGAACTCCTTTTGAAATAGACGACAATGGCAAACGTCGCGAAATTTCGCTGGTCGAAAAGCCGACCGGCTTCACCGACCTTTTTTATGTCAAGGGGATGATGGCGGCGGCTTCCTGCCTGAATGACCGCAAGGCGAAGTTTGCTGCCGCAGATATGCTGCGGAAGGTCTGTGCGGAAATCGAATCCGGCCACTTTGTTTCGGACCAAGTGTCTTTTGATCCAAAAAACCGGGTAAAACCCATTTCCGGCAAACTGTCGCAGACACCGCGGATGATTGCCGTTTCCGCGTGTGCGCTGTTTGCCGGACTTACAGGCGGGCAAGAGTGGTTTGACACCGGAAGAAGGTTTATTAATTATATTCTTGATCACCATATTGCATGCAGCCCCCAATGCGGTCCGCTGCGTCAATATGATTTCTGGGAATTTATTCATCTTGACGGTTCTCAATGGGTGGAAAACGGAGTATTGTCATCAATCCCCGGCCATACGCTGGAATTCATTGGTTTCAGCGCCGACCTGTTATTGCAAATGCGCGGGAAATCCGGTTTTACCGAGGATGAAAAAACATTTGTTCACCGTTGCCGTATGGTTCTGCCCGGTATTTTTATGCGTAACTTCAAAAACGGTTTTAATCCACACGCCGGCGGTATTTGTAAAGAATTCGACCTGTTGAATAGAAAACCGTTAAACGACGATATGCCCTGGTGGAGTTCGCCCGAAGCAATTCGCGCTGCCGGCGCCTTGCTTGCCTTGTACCCGGAAGAAATATTAAATAAAGACATTTACGCGGCTTGGGCTGCAACTAACAATGGTTTTTTCAATAAATATATCAATCAAAATTTTCGACTGGTTGCTTACCAGACTATCAACAGCAGAGGCAAGCCGGTTGACGTTATTCCGGCGACACCCGATGCCGATCCGTGTTACCATACCGGTTTGAGCATCATTGATTTTCTATATAGCCGCCGTTTATGGCCGTGATATTAAAAAATAAATTAGGTTCTGTCAAAAGTAGAATGAAAACGTATGAAAAAAGGTAAGAGGGAGGTAAAGCGACGTTAATATTTCGTCACGGTCAGCCGTCAAGGCGCAAAATCGGCATAAAGCCGCTCCATTTCATGGTGCTTTTTATACGATTTTGACCGTTGACCGCTTCCCTTTAACGAAATGGA
>JBAYCO010000466.1:0-3622 GCA_041668685.1 Victivallaceae bacterium
ACTGTAATGTCATCAGAATTAGAAAAAAAGAGAGATGAACTTATCGCGCTTTTAGATAAAGCGACCAGCTCCAAAAACGCCGCGACAGTAAATGAAGCATTCGGCAAAGTGGAAAAAGTGGAATTAAAAATCAACAGGGTTATTTTACGGCTGGGAGCCGTCGAAAGGTATTTGAAAAACAACAACAGGAAAAAGGCGATATATGCTTACCAAACTTTCTTTTTTAACATGAGTTCCCCTGATTTTGGAAAACTGAAAAAGGTCAAGAGTAAAAAGCTGTTCGATGTAGATGATATACAAGCTTTCCTGGACGAAAAAGCTCAAAGCAGGGGATTGCGCGGCATGCTGAAAAAGCTAAGAAGAGTCCATAGCATTTTTCGTCTCGTTTTACGGCCTGCAAGAAATATAGTTAAAGCATACAATATTATATGCAACGCTAAAAAGATTATTCAAAAATCTTCCGAAATCAGTGATCTTTATCAGGCGCAAAAGGAATTAAAAACCGCCGAGAGTTACCGGAAGTATTATGAGAAAGCAGGGATACTTTTTAGTGAGGCGAGTTCCGTGATGGGCCTCGTTACCTCCATATTACCCCGAGGCGCAAGCGACTATTGCGACTTTATTTTTACTGTCGCCGAGAACTGCGGGGAAGCCGTTGATATTGTAGGTGATTACAGTAAAAAAATAATAGATTTAACCAATGAAACTATGGGAATGTTTGAAGAAGCAGCTTCAATAATCGCGAAAAGAAATCATGAAATTCGGGAATTGAGCAAGTAATTTTCAAAACTTTTCACTTGGCTTCTTTGCGGCTTTTTCTTTTACCTTTTTAATATCATCATCAACGTAACTGGTAAAATCAGTACTATAGGAGAAGAAGCGACGTGCTTTTTGTAAATATTTAAGAGCTAGGTCATATTTTCCCATATCAGAATATATGTTACCAATATCTTGAAAATATGAGCCCTTTTCATCTTCATAATAAGTTCGCAATTTAGATATAGTTGACAGGGTTTCTTCAAGTTTTTTCGTTGCTATTGAGTAATTACCGGCTTTTATATGGACTTGTACAATTTTGATGCGGATTTTTATATTTTCATTCTGGTCTTTTACAGTCGGGAGATAATTCTGTAAAACTTTTATCGCTGAAGAATACTCTTCCTTCCTGCATAATAATTCAACTAATTTATCATTGACACAAGAAACGACCATGTCATGCTCGTTGTTCTTTCTTTGACTCCATTTCAAAACATACTGAGCAATCTCCATTTCCTCCTTTGAGCCTTTTATTCTCTCAAGGATATATATGAGATTATGCAGTGCAGGATTCAAGTCAAACAGGGAGTCAAGATTTTCCAGCGTATTATGAAACTCCCGTTTGTAATAGTCGAGTATAATCTTATAGAATTTTCTGGTTAGTTCAGGATTATTTATATCCATACATGCGGTAGTTATGGCACTATAAATTTCTGTAACAGTCTTTTTTGAAACAACGATATTCTTAGGATTCGCTGCCAAATCCATCAAATAATTCATTTCCTTTAGAGCCATATCAATGTTTTTAAGCTTCAAATGCAACTGAATAATTCTTAAATGGACAATGATAACATCTGCTTCCAGGTTCCTGTTATTTACCTCTTTTAGACCTGCCCTCAAAACTTCCATAGCTTCACGATATTTACCTTGATTATGAAGTTTCATGGCTTCATTAGAATACTTTTCCTGATAATATTTCTCATCCGGGGGGACAGGGAAATAGTGCCTCCACAATATATTGATTTCTGACGGCAAAGTTGAGTTTGCGATAAGAAACGATAAAGCCGCACCTGCCGCGATAAGCAAAGCTAACACCAGAAATATCTTTTCTCTTTTCTTCATGCGGAACCAATCAACTCCTCAGTTTTTATGCTTATAAAATTAATATAATATTCTTGCATGATAAATCAATGAAAATCCAGAGTAAATTAAACCGATGAAATTCTGTAAAATTTCCAGGCAACGGAGCCATTTCCAGGCAACGGAGCCAGGCAACGAGGCAACGGAGACGGCAACTCAACAATGGGGTACTCAACAATGGGATATAACTCAACAATGGGGTCCGTCCAACTCAACAATGGACTCAACAATGGGGTACTCAACATGTAAGCGCACCCGCTTAACGAAAAAACTGATCCCGACAACTTTGCATTCGTCTTTTGCTGTTTTTATCACAGCTGTTATTTGTATTTTAGCCTCACAAGGTTTATGTTTCAGGAGAATTAAGATGGAGGCAGTCTGTGAATAAAAATACTGATATAACGGCGGCGACGGAAGAATTAAGAAATAAAATTGTTTTGCTTCAGGAAAACCTCGAACAGGTAATCAAGGGTAAACCCGTCCCTGTAAAACTGCTGATAACGGCGCTTGGCGCCGGCGGCAATGTCCTTATGGAAGACGTTCCGGGAGTCGGAAAAACCACACTGGCCAAAGCCCTTGCCGCCAGCATCGACGGCAAATTCAGCCGAATCCAATTCACCCCCGACCTGCTGCCTTCGGATATTCTCGGAAATTCCATTTACAACCAGAAAGAAGCTAAATTCTTTTTTCGTCCGGGGCCGGTTTTCGCCAATATCCTGCTGGCGGATGAAGTCAACCGCGCCTCTCCCAGAACGCAGTCGGCATTGCTCGAAAGCATGAGTGAGAAACAGGTTTCGATTGCCGGGGAAACAAGTATGCTGCCCAACCCGTTCATGGTTATCGCTACCGAAAACCCGGTCGAGTATCAAGGCACGTATCCCTTGCCGGAAGCTCAACTTGACCGTTTTGCCATGCAGCTTGAGCTTGGTTATCCTGATGAGGAAGCGGAAATGCAGTTGCTTTTCGACCGCCTCGCCAACGACCCGGCCGCCCACATAAAAGCCATCCTGAACTGCGGCGAAATCGCACAACTGCAAACGGCCGTACAGAATGTCGGGGTTGAAAAAACCGTGGCTTATTACATGCTGTGCATCATCAAGGCAACACGCCATGACACCCGCATCAAACTCGGAGCCAGTCCCCGCGCACTGCTTCTGCTGTCAAGGTGCAGTCAGGCTTACGCTTTCATCCAGGGCCGGGATTACGTTCTGCCGGATGACGTAAAAGCCCTCTGCCCGGCAGTACTGGCCCATCGTCTGGTCATCGAAAACAAAACCAAATATTCCGGTATTTCAGCCGTCGAAATAATTAACGATATTCTCAAAAAAGTCAAAGTGCCTGTTTAAGAAGTTGTGAGTTGTGAGTTGTGAGTTGTGGGCCGCAGGCTGTTTTAAGTAGCGCCGCGTCTCGATGAGACCGGCGACATAAAACGTTGACAGACCGTATAATGCGGCCAATAATAAAATAATTCAGGATAATTCATATGAAGAGATCATTATCACATCTGCCGAAACATAAAAGGCAAGAGCTCAGGGCAGTTACCGGGATTATTACTGAGATGATCGACGCTGAGTTCATCATTCTTTTCGGCAGTTACGCCCGCGGTAACTGGGTTGAAGACAGATACGTCGGCGACGACAATATTCTTTACGAATACCAAAGCGATTACGATTTGCTTATCGTCGTGCAAGACCTTCCGAAATACCAATACAAGGGCTACCGCAAG
>JBAYCO010000467.1:0-3619 GCA_041668685.1 Victivallaceae bacterium
AAAGTTGGCATTGAAAGTTGGAGATATAAGGCGCAAAAAAGCCGTTGATGCTGCTTGTGAATTAAGAGATTATGATTTTAATGTTTATGCTAAAAAATATGGTTCTGATTTTTTGATAGGTCATGATGGAGTTAATCGTGTTGAGTTTATTTTTGAGCAAATTGATCCAAGATATAAAATCAGAGAATATGCCAAGCTTGATAAAAAAAATATAAAACTGATTTTTCCTGAAAATGCTTTTAAAAAATTTAAGTCGGCATTATTAACAGAAGCGCAAAAAGAACGTCAGGCGGCGATCAAAGAAGCTAAGTACAATATCCAAGAACTTGAAAAAGAAAACGCCTCGCATACCAGAATCATTGAGATCAAAGACAAATATAAAAAGCTTATTCAAAAGCTTGAAACGGAGTAGTAAATGTCAAACTTTATGGAAATACTTTCCGGAATTCCGATAAACTCCGTTCTTAGGGAGCGCATCGAACTCCTTAAGGAAATCTATGTACTTAAAGAAAAAGAAATCGATGAACTTCGCAAAAAGCTTACTCAGTCTGAAAAAGAGCGAGAACATCTTCTCAAGCAACTTACGGAACAATCCGAAACGAAGCAGTTCGTAGAGTATCTTGGCGCATATTTTAAAAAGAATCACAAAGGGGAGTTTGAGCAAGTAGTATATTGCCCGAAGTGCAAATTGTCTACATTTGATGCTATTAATGCTTTTAATTGTCCAGAGTGTCATTGGCGTTCTCCATTTGAGAGCTATGAGTTGCCGAAGATTATTAAAGAACTTAACGATTCACAATAAGCAAAATTGTCAACTAAAGGGATAAAATGAAATATTTGATTTATGCACGCGTATCGCCTCGTGGTTCAGGTTATGAGGGTGAAACCTCAATTAATATGCAGATACAGTACTGTCGTGAATATGTAAAGTCTCGTGGTGGTGAAGTTGTTGCCGAATTATCTGATGAATTCATGTCCGGAAAAGATAAAAACCGTCCAGGCTTCCAAGAACTAATTGCACAGTTGCATTCAAGCCGTGCAGAATGGGACACGATTTGCGTATATAAGCTGTCTCGTATTACGCGTAGTCTGCGTGATGGCGCTGAATTTTTTGATAACCTTTACCAGCATAATAAAGGTTTTATCTCTGTAACTGAAAATCTTGATTTTTCAACACCAAGCGGTAGGGCTATGTTAGGGATGATGCAGGTATTCAATCAGTTCGAGCGCGAACAATCTGCCGAAAATACTCGAAACAAAATGATTTCAATTGCCTCTGCAGGTGGCTGGCCGTCTGGCAGACCGCCGTTTGGGTATCGTCGCGGAGAAAGAAAGGATAACAAATTATATGTTGATCCGCGTAAAGCTGAGATTATTAATGATATTTTCAAGATGTATGCCTCGGAGCATCCTAAAGACAGTGCATTAAATATCTACAAAAAATACAAAAATATAATATCTAAGAATCAGATTTTAGCTGCACTTAGGAATAAGATATATCTTGGACTTCTTCCATATGCGGGAAAAGTATATAAAGGACAGCATGATGCGATAATTGATAAAAAGCTTTTCGATATGGTTCAGAGAAAATTACCTAATAAAAAACATGCGTCAAGACCTAAAGCTCAAAAATATCCCTATTTGCTCACTGGTTTAGTTTACTGTCATTGCGGTCGAAACATGACACCGGAAACAGCCAGTCCTAAACGTGGAGATTATCACTACTATCGTTGTACAGATAATCTTGAATGTAAAAATCGGGTTAGAGCAGAATTTTTTGAAGATGAAGTTCTAGATCACGCGTCCAAAACTAAAATGTCAAAAAAGAAAATAGAGGCTGTTTTGATTGAGCTGGAAACAATGAGACAGCAAGCTATTAAAGATAACCGCCCGGAATTGGAAAGAGCACAAAGGGCTCTAGTTGAAGCTAAAGCAGAAAGAGAAAGAATTTTTAATTTACTTCTTAATGATCCTGGTTCAGAGCAGATAAAAAAAATGGCAAATGAGAAAATAAATGCCTTAAGTTCTGAGATAGATACCTTGACTGCACGTGTAGACGTTCTAAAAGAGCAAGCCAAAGAAGATATTGATTATTTCACTTATGCCAAAAGCCTTGCCGAACAAATAAATTATATGGGGGAAGTGTTAAAAATGGCAAAGAGAGATAAAAGAACGCTGGCGAATGCAGACAGGCTACGTCAAGCTGTTTTGACTAAAATAAACCGCATTGATTTTTTACCTACAGGCGAATATGTGATTAGACCAACTTATGACGTTTCGTCTAATTGTGAGAGTTGGCATCCCCAAGGGGATTCGAACCCCTGTTGCCGGGATGAAAACCCGGTGTCCTAGGCCTCTAGACGATAGGGACGTCTGTCGTGAGGCATATAATACGCTGTTTTTTTTCAATGTCAAACGGGAAAATGAAAAATAATAAAAAAATAATTATTTTTGGCTTTTTAAATATCATTTTTCTCATTTAACTGTATATTACGCGTTCTGTTTCACAATAAATGGCTTTCAGACGGAAATCAGGGAACAATATGACAGACATCAGGAACGTAGCGATAATCGCACATGTAGACCACGGTAAAACAACTCTGGTCGACGAAATACTTAAACAGGCAAATATCTTCCGGGCCAATCAGGAAGTCCGGGATTGTATTTTGGACAGCAATGACCTGGAGCGCGAACGCGGAATAACTATTCTGGCGAAAAATATCAGCGTCAATTACAAAAACACTAAGATCAATATTATCGATACGCCCGGACATAGCGATTTCGGCGGCCAGGTGGAACGCGTACTTAAGCTTGCCGACGGGGTTCTGCTGCTTGTCGACGCCGCGGAAGGCCCGATGCCGCAAACCCGTTTTGTGCTGGATAAAGCCCTTTCTCTCGGTCTGAAACCGGTTGTGGTGATCAATAAAATCGACAAGCCGGACGCCCGTCCGGACGTTATCCATGATAAAGTGTTTGACCTTTTCTGTGAACTCGACGCCAGCGACGAACAGCTTGAATTTCCGCTTCTTTACGCCAGCGGCCGGGACGGCTGGGCCGTCCGGGACCTCGATGCGGATGCCAGAAATTCAATTTTACCCCTTATGGACGCAATCATCGAACACATTCCGGCTCCCAGAATAGTTAAAGGGCCGGTACAGGCGCAAATCGCTTCTCTCGATTATTCAGACTATGTAGGCCGCATAGGAATAGGCCGGGTTTACCGGGGCGAACTCCGCGTTTCAGTTCCGGTGAGTATTTTAAAACGCAACGGTTCCGTAAAATTCGTTCAGATCAAACAGCTTTTCGTCTTTGAGGGGCTGGGCCGAAAAGAAACCAGCTGCGTTAAATGCGGTGATCTTTGCGCTGTTGTCGGAATCGAGGATATTGATATCAGTGATACGATAACCGACCCCGAACACCAGGAACCGATGCCGTCTATCGCGATTGACGAACCCACCATTTCCATGCTGTTCAGAGTTAATGATTCGCCGTTTTACGGTCGCGAAGGCAAATTTGTCAGCAGCCGACACTTGCGCGAAAGACTTTTCAAAGAATCCGAAAAGGATGTTGCTTTGCAGGTGGAAGAAAGCGGCGGGGAAGCGTTTAAAGTCAGCGGCCG
>JBAYCO010000468.1:0-3614 GCA_041668685.1 Victivallaceae bacterium
CGAAGCGTTCCGCTCCGGCGCGGATCAATTCGGGATTGTTTATCGCGGCAGTGTTGACCGACGTTTTGTCCGCGCCGTTATTGAGCATCAGGCGCATGTCTTCCACGGTGCGTATGCCTCCGCCCACGGTCAGCGGAATAAAAACCTGGGAAGCGGTGCGCCGGACCACATCCACCATGGTAGCGCGGTTGTCACAGCTTGCGGTGATATCCAGAAAAACAATTTCATCAGCGCCCTGCTGATCATATTTTACGGCTGCCTCGACGGGATCCCCGGCGTCAACAAGGTCGACAAAATTTACTCCTTTTACGACTCGTCCGCCGGTAACGTCCAGACACGGAATTATTCTTTTCGCCAGCATTTAAGAATTTCCTGTTATGTTTTCATTTATTTGAGAAAGATACTGGTAAACTTTTTAGTAAACAAGATAAAAAGAACATTACTTGCAAAAAAAATTATTGCAAGTTGTAAAATATGCTTTATAGTTTGAATTATGGCGGGTGATTATGAACAATGACAGAAAAATATTGTTGCATGTATGCTGTGCCCCTTGTGCGACGGCCTGTATAGAAACGCTTCTGGCGGAAGATCTTGAGCCGATCTTATATTTTTCCAATTCCAATATTGACAGCAGGGATGAATTCGAAAAACGCCTGAGTTGTGTGGAAGAACTTACAAATATTTTCCGGCTTGAATTAAAGATCGATGATTATTGCCATGACGCCTGGCTGGAACACATACGCGGACTCGAAAATGAACCGGAGAGGTCATTGCGTTGCGTAAAATGTTTCAACTGGAGTCTGGGGCGGACGGCAGCTAAAGCCGCGGAACTGGAGATCAGTGGTTTTACTACTACCTTGACGGTAAGTCCGCATAAAATATCGGAAATGATTTTCGAAGCCGGAAAACAGTATGTCGCTTTCCAGTCCTGGAACTTCAAGAAAAAAGACGGTTTCCGCAGAAGTCTGGAATTGAGTCATCGTTTTGGTTTGTACCGCCAGAAATACTGCGGTTGTGAATTTTCGGCCGTTTAAGCAATTATAATTTCCTCTCTTAACTTGAAAAAAAGGAATCAGGGGCTAACTTTCTAAAATCAATAATCTCAAATAATTAACCCTAATAAAACAATCGAATTTTGAGGCTGATATCATGAAGATATATAATTTCAGCGCAGGGCCGGCAATGTTGCCGGAAGAAGTCATGCTCAAGGCACAAGATGAATTCTGCAATTACGGCGGCACCCAGTCCGGCATCATGGAACTGTCACACCGCGGTCCGCAGTTTATGGAAGTGCTGGCTACGGCAAAACAGAATATCCGCGACCTGATGAATATCAGCGACGATTACGCAATTTGTTTCATACAGGGCGGGGCCAGTATGCAGTTCTGCATGATCCCGATGAATTTTCTACCGGCTGACGGAGTTGCCGATTATGCCGACTCCGGCACCTGGAGCGCCAAGGCGATCAAGGAAGCCCAGCGTTTCGGAAAGGTGAATATTGTCGGCAGCAGCAAAGAAACCAATTATGACCGGATTCCGGTTGTCCGCCACTGGAAACCGACGGAAAACGCAATCTACCTGCACATTACCAGCAACAATACCATTGCCGGCACCCAATACCATACTTTCCCGCCGGTACACAAAGATGTCCCGATGATTGCCGATATGTCCAGCGATTTCATGTCGCGGGTAATCAATATTAACGATTTCGGCATGGTTTACGGCGGAGCCCAGAAAAATCTCGGTCCCAGCGGCGTTGCCCTGGTTATTATCCGCAAGGACTTTGCTGAACGCGCCAATAAAGACCTGCCGACCATGTTGCGTTACAGCACTTATATTGAAAAGGATTCGATGTTTAATACTCCCCCGACTTTCGCTATTTACATCCTGAAGCTGATAACGGACTGGATGAAAGACCAGGGCGGACTGGGAGTGATCGAGGAAATCAACAACACTAAATCGGAAGGGCTTTACGAGCTCATAGACAGGAGCGATTTCTATAGCAGTCCGGTTTATCCGGGAAGCCGTTCCAAGATGAATGTCGTTTTCCGTCTACCTACCGAAGAACTTGAGGCGAAATTCGTCAAGGAAGCTGCTCAGAACGGCATGACCGGCCTTAAAGGACACCGTTCAGTAGGCGGTATCCGTGCAAGTATTTACAATGCCATGCCGCTTGCCGGAGTTGAAACGCTGGTTGATTTCATGATCCAGTTCGAAAAAGAAAACGGCTGATAATTTCTCCATTTCGAAAAAATGACGGCGACTCTAAAGAGGCCGTCATTTTTTTGTCTGAAATTAAAATCCGGCGAGGAATGTTTTGAGGTCGGAACGGATATTTTTTCGATAGTTGCCGGGAGAAAGACCGATTGCCGACTTGAAGATTCGGCTGAAATGAAACTGATCGTTCCAGCCGCTTTGTTCGCCGACTTCCAGAATTGACAAATCCGAATGCTGCAATAATTTCAACGCGTTCTGAAGCCTGAGCTTCTTGAGGTATTCAAAAGGCGTGGAGCCGAAAACCGTTTTGAACTGGCGATGGAATTGGGATTTGGACAAAAACGCCAGTTCCGCCAAAGTGTCAATGCTGACGGTTTCACAAAAGTGTTTGTTCAGGTATTTGACCACCGCCCCGAAACGTTGCAACTGGCGAATCCGGTTGAACGCTTCCGGCTTTAGACGTGATTCGGCCAGTATCAGGTTAAGGAGCGAAAAACACAATTCCTTGCGGCGCGCGGCGGTTTCAAACGGAGAAGCGGTTCCCGGATCATTCAACCGTAGTAAATCACGGTGGATTTTCGCAAACCTTAAACTGTTGGAATGGCTGAAGAAATCCGGGATATCGTAAAGCGATAATAAATTGAAACCGTTAAAAACCGTATATAAACAACGGCAAAGACAGAAGTCGGCTCCTTTCGGTTCAGAAATAATGGTGCGACGCCACATGCCGCCGGGAATACAGCATAAACTGCCTTCAAAACGCTTGAGCGGCGTTTTGTTATTCCTGAACTCAGTTACCGCCCTGCCGCGCGTTACCATCGTAAACGATGGGATATTATAAACCACCCAGCGCCCGTAACGCGGCTCCCCGAACTCCAACGCTGTACAGGTTTGCAGTTCCGCAGTCAGCGTATCGTCGATTATTTTTTGCAGTCTATCCGTTGATATTTTATCCATAACAGCACTATCCGACATAAGTTCAGTACTAAATCCTATAGTAAAAAATAATAATGCCAGTATTTTAAATATAAACTTCTTTATCGGGAAAAACCATGTTAAACTGGAAAAAGAATCTGTTTATAATCTGGATAAGCCAGTTTTTTTCTATAGCGGCTTTCAGTTCGAGCCTCACTTTCATTCCTTTTTATATTCAAAAACTCGGGGTTGCCGATGACGCGACGCGCAATATGTATGTCGCTCAATTCATGGCTATGGGGGCCATCAGCTTCTGTTTAATGTCGCCGGTATGGGGATTTATCGCCGATGTCTACGGGAGGCGCCTGATGCTGCTGCGTTCAAACTTTGTTTCGGCGTTCCTGATGCCTTTGATGGCTTTTGTTCCCAATGTCGGGATGTTGCTGCTGCTGCGTTTTCTGATCGGCGCATTTTCCGGTACG
>JBAYCO010000469.1:0-3568 GCA_041668685.1 Victivallaceae bacterium
AACAGCGGCGGCAACAGTGGCAACAGTGGCAACAGCGGCGGCAACAGTGGCAACAGTGGTGACAGCGGCGACAGCGGCGACAGTGGTGACAGCGGTGACAGCGGTGACAACAGTGGTGACAGCGGCGACAGTGGTGACAGCGGTAACAGCGGTGACAGCGGCAGCGAAAGTTCCGATAATACTCAAACGACTACGGAAACCAGCACAATAAGCTATTTTTTCAAAGGAAAAATAGATGAGTTTCTAGTCTACAGCCGCGCCCTGAGCGACCGGGAAATCGAATCCAATTATCTTATGGGAAAGGTCCATGGCAATTAGCAGAACAATAAAAATGAGCCTGATATCTAAACCGGAGTATGTTCAATGAGTTCGGAATCCTCCGGGGGAAACGCGACAGAAGACAGAATTTTGCTATGGTGCGCTTATTGCGGACAAAAATACCGTCTGCGCGCCGAACTGGCGGGGAAAATCGGCACCTGTGATGAATGCAATAATGAATTTGTGATTCCGCATGAATCCCAAACCAAACCGGAAAAGAAAAAAGCGATCAGTTTTCCGTGCGCGCATTGCGGTAAAAAACTGCTGAAACCGCTGGAACTGGCAGGAAAAGAAATCGTCTGTCATAAATGCGGCGGGAAAAACCTTGTCCCCCAAAAAACGGAAAACGAAACCTCTCCCGTAAACCTGCTGGAACCGTTTATCGTGGCTGAAACCACCAGGACCGACCTTAGCGCGGTAAAACCTGCATCCGGGGATGACAAAATCCTTTTCTGGTGCAATCACTGCGGACAAAAATACCGTTTGCCCAAAAACCTGTACGGAAAAACCGGGGTCTGCTCCAACTGCAAAAATTACATATTCATCCCTCATGTTTCCCAGAGCAAACCGCAATTGAAACAAACCGTCAGCTTTCCGTGCAAAAACTGCGGAAAAATCCAGTTGAAAGCGCTTGAACTGGCTGGAACTACAGTTCCCTGCTATGAATGCGGCTGTGATAATATTGTTCCGGAAAAATCAATAAAACCCCAAAATATGGAAGACCAGGCAAGCCTTCTGGACCCCTTTCTCGCAGTCGAAACCACCAGGACCAACCTGCTCATACCGGAAGATAAAATACTTTTCTGGTGCAGTCACTGCGGCCAGAAATACCGCCTCCCTAAAAATCTGTACGGCAAAGCGGGTATCTGTACTAAATGCCAGAATTACATTTTCATCCCCCGTGTATCGCAAACCATCCCGCCGAAAGAAAAAACCGTGGTTTTCCCCTGTAAATACTGCGGCAGCAAACAGGTAAAATCGCGCAAACAGATCGGGCAGGAAATCATTTGCGATAAATGTCGCCGTTCGTTAGTAGTCCCGGAAAAATCGCAGATTTCATCCCTGGCGAAAGCGGGATCCAGGCTTGAGGACAGAATCGTCTTCTGGTGCAGTTACTGCGCCCAGAAATACCGGCTGCCGGCACACCTCGCCGGGAAAGCCGGTACCTGCGACAAATGCCAGAAACGTTTTATTATTCCCCATGAATCTCAAACCAAACCGGAACTAAAGCGGACTGTGGTTTTTCCCTGCGAACATTGCGGCAAAAGATTGTGGGAAGAAAAAGAACTGGCCGGCACAATAATCGAATGCGTCAGATGCGGGGAAGAAAACATCGTTCCGGAAAAATCCAGTTTCTCACTCCTGGACAAGCTGGATACCGGTCATTTCTATGATAAGGATCAACAGCCTTCATCCATGGTCGGAGACCCGATCGCCGCAAGCGTGTCTTCACGCCAAAAAACCAGGCGGCAGAGCGTTTCAGATGAAGCGGCCATCCCGGTAAAAGAACCGGAACCGTCTAAAAGGACGCAGATAATTATTACCGACAATCCTCCGCAAATCCACAGGCTCAAGAATTATTTTCACCAGAAAGCGGAAAAATATTTTCTTATGGCAATAGCCGTCATGCTGGTGGATTATCTGATCGACTTATACGAATCGGAACGCCGCCCGTCTAAAGCATTCACCACGTTCTGCGCTTTTTCCTGCGCCGTTATCATCCTTTTGGGCACCTGGAATTTCGTTATGGCGGCTCCCAAAGTAAATGATCCGCTGTGCCGCTATAATGCAATGTGCAGCAACGGACACCGTGAAATCCGCAGATTTAAAAATATAGACAAGCAATACTGTCCCAAATGCCATAGACCACTGGGTTTCACCTACCGTTGCAACGCCTGCGGCAAATATTTCCCTTACCGGCCGTCGCCGGCCCGGAAAAAAGCCGACGGCAACAATCCGATATCAGTAAAATGTCCGTTCTGTCATTCAAGCAATACTAAATACGTCCCGGTCAGTCAATTTAACAGTGGCAACTAAATTAGTCGTTACTAAAAGTCTATTTCGCTTTTTATGAGCTTACTTGAACTGCAGCAGATAGCTGAAAACGGCGAAAAACAAGATGCCAACGTCCCATACGAAGGATATAACTCAGACTTCCGACATGCTTGAGTCCAATCAGCAGATTATGCACTGTTTACTGATCATCTTTGAGTTCAAACAACCCTTCTGAACGGGTTGTGATTTTTCGGCCTGCAGCCTCTAACCATTGCTGAAGGCGCCGATTGCTGAAATCCAGATTGTGCCGGATCGTATTCAGCGCATATAAAGACGGGTCATACAAAGGCTTTTTCAGGTTGAGCAAGGTAGATGCGAACGAACTGAACCAGGCAGCCGGATATACGACTTCCGCCGGTAAAGATATTTCCCGCAGTTCGCGGCCGGGTAAATACAAATCGCGGACAATATGATAAAACTCGCTTACGGTAGTATATTCATTATCCAGGACATTTACCGCTTTTCCTCCGGCTTCCGGAAGTACGGCAGCAACATACAACGCCTTAGCGACGTTTTTCACATGCGCCAGGGGCCAGCGGTTTTTTCCACGCCATTTACCAAAATGAAATACTATCGGCAGACTTTTCAAATAATCGACAATTCGCGGCGTAAGCGTATAGTCTCCGGGGCCCCAGACTGCTGCCGGACGAACTATCGAAAACCGCGATGCCGGTATTTTTTCCCGGAGCCACTGTTCGGATTTTATCTTATACAGCGGATAATAGTTTTTTGCACTGGGATCCGGTTCCAAGCTATCCTCATCTTCATTGTTGAAATCCTTCAGCCCGTAAACATCGGTTGTGGAAATATAAACAAAACGTTCAACATTTAATCGCAAGCACATAGCCGCCGTATTTTTTACCGCCGTAAAATTAGTTCTTTCAAAATTGACTTTCCACCCGACATCGGAAGCCAGGGCCGCGCAGTGAATAAAATAATTGAGCTCCAAATCCCGCAACTGTTTTTGAAGTTCCGGTACAGCGTTGATACTGCCGTATAACAGGGAAACTTTTTGTTCTTCCCGCAACCGTTTTAAGCGGGGGCAAATATTTTTATGCACCAGCGCGTAAACTTTAAATCCCTCAGCAGCAAAATGTTCAACAGCATGAGCGCCGATAAAGCCGCCCGCTCCGGTCACCAGAACCGTTTTCATTTCACAGTATCCCGTATTTATTGCCGAGTTTTTCGAGACAGC
>JBAYCO010000470.1:0-3560 GCA_041668685.1 Victivallaceae bacterium
CTCAAATCTCCTTTAAGAGCACCTGAAACCAATACTGCCGGGACTTCTGCTTCTTTAGCTGCTTGTGCGACCACGGCGCATAGTTTGCCGTGCGCGGTCTGAAAATCTGTACAACCTTCTCCGGTGATCAGGATATCGGCGCCGGGTAATTTTTGTTTCAGCCCGGTAATTTCCATGATCAGTTTTGCGCCGGAGACCGGTTCCGCGCCGCAAAGGGCGCGCAAAGCGAACCCCAGGCCGCCGGCGGCGCCGTCACCGGGACTGTCGCAGGTGTCGGTAAAACCGGCGGTAATGATTTTATCTGCGTAATGCCTGAGGTTTTCTTCGAGCTGCCCGACTATTTCCGGGGTTGCGCCTTTTTGCGGGCCGAATACGGTTGCCGCCCCGGTTTTTCCGAGCAGTGGATTGGTTACGTCGCTTGCGATCCTGATGCGGCATTTTTTGAGTTCCGGCGAAACCAAACTGGAATCGATTTCAGCGATTTCCTTTAAATTTCCGCCGCCGAGCGGCATTTTCAGTTCATTGCCGTATTTATCGAAAAAACGGTAGCCGACGGCCTGAGCCATACCGGCGCCGCCGTCAACTGTAGCGCTGCCGCCTATGCCGATAATAATATTGCGTATGCCGGAGTCGATAATATGTTTTAAAAGCTGTCCGGTTCCATAGGTTGTAGTTTGCAAAGGATTTAGTTTTTCCTTTGGAAGCAGTTCTATGCCGCTGGCGGCGGCCATTTCCATGACTGCTGTATCTGAATTCCCGGCGACGCCGTAAACGGCTTCAACCTGGTTTCCCAGGGGACCGTGTACTTTCAGTTTATGGAATTTGCCTTTAGTTGACAGGACGATTGCTTCGACACTGCCTTCGCCGCCGTCGGCCAGCGGCATTTGTTCGATTTCGGCGTCGGGCTGAATTTGTTTAATGCCTTCAGCCAAATACCGGCATATGTCAATACTTCTCAGGCATCCCTTATATGAATCCGGCGCTATAATGAATTTCATTTTTTTCTCGTTATAGTTATTGCTCAAATTAAGAAATATACTATATCTCCGGCTGATTTACCAGTGAGGAAAAAATTTTATTTTTTTTTATATTTCAGCTTGTATAATCGTAATTTCCATGTTTATTAAGGACTCACGAATGCGAAACGCAGGAGTGTTGCTTCCCAAAAAGTGGCGGGGTAGCTCAGTAGGTAGAGCAGAGGACTGAAAATCCTTGTGTCACCAGTTCGATTCTGGTCCTTGCCACCATTTTTTTGTAAAGAAACTAATTCGTAGACATAAAAGTCACCAGTTCGCCATATCATGCGATATGGCGCCGTATTGAATAATACGGCGATTCTGGTCCTTGCCACCATTTTTTTGTAAAGAAACTAATTCGTAGACATAAAAGTCACCAGTTCGCCATATCATGCGATATGGCACCGTATTGAATAATACGGTGATTCTGGCTCCTGCCACCATTTTTTACCTTTACTTTATGGCAAAACGGGATATTGACTTCATCTTTGCTATTCTCGTTTCTTTGAGCGAGTTTATGGCACAAGCCGTCGAAGAACCATTAATTCGTGGTATCAATCCGGGAAGCGGAATCCCTGTGCTATGCGTTCAGCCCTGGATTTTATCAACCCGGCCATATCCGCAAAATCAAACCATTTATCCAACGCGTTTCTGACTTGGCTTATAATTTCGGGACCGTTTTTGATTCCGGCATATCCCGCCAGTTCAAGCAAATCGGATACATTGAAATTTTCCGCCTTGCCGTTAATCAGCATCTGATGCCTGTACGTCCATTGGTTTTCAGGATTGAACGCATAGGTCAAGTCATAAGCCGGAGCGAGCCGCCAGACTCCGTCCCGGTTCATCAGAAAAGAAATGTTTTTGGTGTGATCGTCCTGGTTTCGCGCCATAACATTAAACACCGCCCGGCGGAAGAGTTGTTCTTTTTGCGGATAGTCCAGACGCAGCCGGTTCATTACCTGAAATGCCTGTTCATAACTGTAAGCGCCGGGAGAGTTGTAATCGTAATGGGCAATTCCACACAATGACTGCAAATGAATTTTTTCCCCATTGTCTCCACGATCAAAACGTCTGGTCATAAAATGCGCCCGGTTTCCCTCATGGATAAGTTTGCTTTCCGTCATTTCAATTCCGGCCGCTCCCGCCATCAGGTAGTAGGCATATTCAATTTTGCCGTATTCTTTCGGATCGCCAAGCTCCCGGTTGGTAACGCCGTCAAGCTTAAGGAGCCAGTATTCAAAGCCTTTTCCGGCATCGACCTGGCCTGATTTGATAATCCCGTTTTGCGGATTTATCGCCAGCACCGCCTTGGCCCTTGCTCCCCCGGCGGAAGTCCCGACTCGCAATATTTCCTTGATGGCTTCCGCCTTTTCATCATTCATATTCAAAGACATACTGTCCCTTTGTTTCAGTATATCCCTGGCAAGTTCTACCAGGTGTTCGATTCCCACCTTAACTGAACGGTTGTTTGTTCCATGCAGTACAGGCTCGAACTCCAACGCCCCCATCGCACGCTTGCCCATATAACACAGCCTTTCCGCGGGACTGAAATCTTCCCGGCTCCGGCCACGCAAAGCCAGCCAACGATCGATCAGTTGATTGCCCCAGCGGTCCGGCAAGGCGTCAGCCAGCATGCCCGGCAATCCGAAATAAGTTGTCCGGTTCAAATCGGGGAAATTGAATATTTCCCGGGAGCGGCCAATCGGCATGTGCAACGGCGCCAAGTCCATGCCGAGTTTCGTAAAGGCGGGATCGAATTCGAACTCTCCGAGATTACGGGATGGATTCCACGCCAGGGCTCCAACCATATGTCCCCATATTGTGACTTTCGTTACCTTATACTCAGAAGCCATAGTTCAAACCCTTAAGCGGTCAGGCTTATTTTTATGTAGCATCATTCGCTTCGATTTGAGTTCAGATGCACAATGCTTATGCTATCAATATTTTTGCGGTTCAGTTTATTTATGCTGTCCGGATGCTCGTTCCCGTATTTTGCCTTGCATTTTCGCCAACTGTAAAGGACTGATGCCCGGCTGGGCCAGAAAAGAATCAAGCTTTTCCAGACATTCCAGAGTACGCAATACTTTAACCAAAGTAAGGCAACTGAAGTTGCCGCCGTTTTCAAGTTGAGATATGCTGTACCGGGCCAGACCGGATTTTTCCGCCACTTCGCTTTGCGTCATATTACGGTTCAGGCGAAAACGCTTAATCCTCTGTCCCAGCTCCTCAACTATGGCATTATCATTCATGGTATAAAAATCCATAATAACAGTTATACCTTTCGTTAATTGCATTTTATATTACTAATGACTAATATAGATTGCTTTAAAATTAAATCAATCAAAAATTTGGATTATATCGGTAAAAATACTGATTTATTGAGTCCTTTAAAACCCCGTCCTCTGTGCGGGGTCATAGTTTTTCGGTTTTACCATTTCCATAAATTGTTCTGCAAACTCTTTCGCCATCCAACCTTTAGTCCCGCACGGCTAGGGACAGCCGTGGCTACACCGGGAAACTCTGCATGTTGAGGGAACAGGTGTA
>JBAYCO010000471.1:0-3558 GCA_041668685.1 Victivallaceae bacterium
CGGCCGTTGTAAAAAAACATGATCAGTTCACACATGGTTCACCTCCCTGCGTGTTTTCCGCAAGGGCGAACATCCCTTTTCCGGTCTTTTGGAAACGGGGGTTTTCTTTATGGGAGTCCCGTAAAATCGCTGCCGACAACGTGCAATGTGGGGTCTTACCGGCAGGGCTTTTCCAGATTTCGGCGTCTTCCATCGCGACGATGATTTCCTTGGCCGACATCGGATGCGAAACTCCTTTCAGGACTTCCGCCGCCGCATCCAGCATGGTGAGCTTTTTGTCCGAGTTGTTTGCCGGAACCGGAACTTGGCTTGAGGCTGGTTCGACTGTCGCCGGAGCCACATGTTCCACCGGGCGGATGAAGCGTTCGCTGTTGTTGACCGGCATGAATTTACCGGCCGCCGTTCTCACTACCCAGCCGCGTTCGGAACCGCTGATTACTTTTACCTTGACTTGATTGTGTCCGATTTTTACGATGTAGTCTTTGCCGTTGTGAATTTCGTTTGCGTTCATTTTTTTCTGTTCCTTATATTTGAGGTTGTTTTTATTCCGGCCAGCGACCGGATTTTAGGCTGATCGAACCGGTCGGAACCTGGTACATTATGTAGACCCAGGCCGCGACTATGATGCCGTTTGCCTGACGTATCGGCAAGAGAACCCGCTCGTAATAGCGGGGCGCTCCCTCCAGACGGTCAATCGGCGGTATATCCCGCTCAGGATTATTGAATACCACCATTTCGCCATGAACTTCCCGCCAGCCGGTCTGAATGCGAAATTTCGGTTTGGTCCGATTATGTTCGAACTGCGTGTTCGCGTCCAGCGCCGGGGAGTTCGTCCCCTTGGCGATAATATTTTCCGGCGGGACTATTAACGCCGGATAGCCGGGCGGCAGTTGGTAAATCCGTCCACAGACCGTGGCCGGTTCGATGTTCACCGCTGTGCGGCAGTAACGGTGATTTGGAAACTCTTTTTTGAGTGTGCCGTAACAAAATATAAAAATGTTAGTCATGGCCTGTTCCTCCTTGATTGGGTTATGAATTTAAGGCGATGGATTTGAGGGCTTATAAGGTCTTCGACGTCAAAAACCGCGCAGGTCATGTGCGGCAGGTTCAACTTGAGCCAGTTTTTATCGCCCCGCAGAGCCGTCATGATATGGGTGTTTTCAGACGAGTAAATGATCGCGTTCATTATCGGGTTGAAAAACAAACTCAAGGGTTTGTTCCCCTTCAGGATCACCACTTCCTTCGGGGTAACGAGCGAGGTCAGAACCGCCGTCAACTGCCCCCGGCAATGCCTTATGCGGTCCAGCAGTTTCTCTACTTGGATTTTTCCGCCGGGAGCGCATTTGTCGGCCAGCCGGACGATTAGTTCGCTGTCGACTTCCGCAAATCTGCTCAGGCGAAATTTCCTGAACAGCGTATCGGCATTGAAAATTGTGCCGTTGACGGTGCCGAGACAGCATCCCGACCTGATAGGATGAGCGTTCTCGATTTTTTCCGCGCTCCCGACCGTCGCAAACCGGGTATGCCCCATCAGCAAGGTCGCGCCCGGTTTCAGCGAATTCATAAATTCGCCGTATTCGGGAAGCAGGGTGAAAGCGGCGGCTTCCAGCGGGCGTTTCAGCAGTTGGAAATTGCCGTCGCCGTTGACTGCCGCCACTCCCGTGGCATGCGGTCCCCGTATCCGGTTCAGCAACAGAAGCCGCTGGAAAATTTCCCGGAAATATTTTAATTCGTCCTCGGAACGCTCGGCGTTTCCGAAGATTATGCCGGTTTGTCCGCACATCATTTCACCTCCGTAGGTTCGGGGTTCGGCCTGCCGTGAAGAATAATTTCACCGTAGTCGTGCCGATGGGTATTTATCCAAGCGGCGACTTCGGTTTCGCCCATTTGTTCGGCAAGTCCGGTAACTACCGGCACATCAAACATGTTGGTTACGCCGGACTGCCGGATCGTTTCCAGAACTTCCATCAGGCGCGGCGGATAAGGGTCGTCCTCAAGAAACTGGACGAAACCCGAGGACGCCAGTTTCAGCAGAAACGCCTTTGCGGCGGCTTCCGGTTCTTCCGGCAACGGGAAGCCGGGGCTGCCGGTTCTTGCCAACACGTCGCGCATGTAGGGCAACGGTTCGAGGGTTACGGTGAACGGCGCTATTTTCATGCCCTCGACGATGTCGAGGTGGCTTTCCCCGGTCAGGATTTCTCCTGAATCGTAAATGGGTTTACCGTTCAGGTCGGTTTCGTTGACTCGTACTTTCATGGTTGTATCCTCCTTTTGAGGGTTATGGGGGCGTCGCCGCCCCCGGTTGAATTTATGCGTTCGCGGTCGGGCGGCCGTGCTTCCATGCGGCGCTGCCGGAAAGGTTGGCGAGGAGATGCTTCCGCGTATTCTTGAATTCGTCTCCGGTCAGGCCGAGGTTCAGGATGGCGAAAACCCGGAAATCGTATTTGGCGGTGACCGGGTTGTATTCGCGTTTTTTACTGCAGGCCGCGCGGCTGTTGAGGGCTTTGGCTCCGAGGGCTAAAACGAAGTGGAGGTAGCTCTTAATGCGTCCTGAATGCATCGTGCTGTTAAAGCCCCTGAATTCAATCGAGCCCCGGTAAATCAGGCTGTGAAAATTCAGCATCGAGTACCTCGTGCTGTCGTAATGCTGGGGATTGGTGTTCCGGTAGCCGTACCACGCTTCGGCAAATTCATCGCGGTTTGTCGGGCGCTTCCGCTCAATGCGGTCGATGAATTCGGAATTCAACGGCCGGGTGTAATTCCGCAGACGGTCGGGATTGGTGCCGAGGGCCGCGATAATCAGGTTTTCCTGCTTGTACCAGATTTTGGCGAGGTTGTTCAGGCTTTTGGTATTGAAATTGCTCCCGTCAATGTGGATATGAATACCCGCGCATCTGTGCGGGCGGGCGCCGATATTGCGAAGCGCCCGGATTATTTCCTGCAGGGTTTCGATGTCGGAATAATTCAAAATCGGGGAAACCACTTCCGCCCGCAGGTGGCTGGGCGCGGCGGTCAAGCTGGAATCGTTCATGCATTTCCAAGTTCTGCCGTCGGCGGCCTGGCATTCCCATGTGTCATAGCCGCCGCCGACGTATCTTACCCTGCCGCCGACTACGCTCTGGATGGCCTGTGCGCTTAATTCACGCCCGGCGCGAATGGTTTCGATCTCAATTCCGAACCTGATTTCTTTCAGCGTTGTCATTTTGTCGCTCCTTTGTTATCTTGTTGGTATTCAATCACTTATCTTATTCTGTGTACATGTTAAATCCAATGTGCGACAATAGCAAGTCGTGTAGCAGTAAATAAGTGCTTTATATTCAAGTATTTACGGTATTTTTAGATATTGCGGCATTAATTGCCTTGAGCTCGGAAAATGACTGGAATTCAGGGGGCGTAAACGGGCATGGCATGGAGCCATCGGTTATATATATAAAGGGCAATGGCGGTAGCTGTATGCAATTTTATCAAAGCGTGAAAGTTGGGGGCACGGCGAATTACTCTGCCGCGCCCCCGGTGCGCGGGGCCTTTCATATCCCTCTGCGGGTTCCTTGACGGTAC
>JBAYCO010000472.1:0-3548 GCA_041668685.1 Victivallaceae bacterium
AAATAACGTAAACTTTGACAGAGTTTCTACAGAAAATCACCACTCTTTAGATGAAGAACAATGTCAAAAGGTTGCGCCTATCTTGGGCGTGGTCTTTTCGTATCTTCATCGGGTGTTGTGGTGATACCTCTGTAGAATGCGATTAGGCTGCGCCCTTTTTGCGTCTGTCATTTGAGGGAAATATGAAACAGACAGATACCCGGAGATTCCGAAATGACGTTTACCGCCTGTATAGTCGCATTTCCAAACTGAACCTGTACGTTCAGAACGTAAAAAGTCCGGACGCTTCGCGCCTTGCCGCTGAACTCAAGGATATTTCAGTTCAACTTGATCGTACAGGGAATTTATTATTTGGACAGGATAAAAAGTAGCGCCGTGTCTCGATGAGACCGGCGATATGCAACGTTAACAGGCCGTATAATGTTGCTCTTTGCGAAAGCCGGCCTACTTGCCATAACCACGGACTTGCCGCCCGTGGTTATGTGCAGGATTATATTATCAGTTTTTATGGCGCAGTTGATGAAGCGCAATCAGAACCATCCCATAGAAAATCGGGAGATACGAAATTTGTGGAGGGCGAGACTCTGTCGAGCCGTAGACGTTGAACGTGTTTCGGCTCGTGAGGACACTCGCCCTCCAGGAAACGCACAATGCGGCGATAGATGTAAAACGGGAAATGGGGTATTCGGAAAAATAAACTTCCCAAGCTCAAAATAAGGCAAAAACAACTTGATACTGATAAGTTATGGAATGACAATGACATTATTCTATAGTCGCACCCGATCAAATCGGGATCAAGGTATTTATATTTAAGTCCTTACGTTATATTTCGGAACTCCGAAATGTGAGAACAAAGTATAAAACTCTCTATTTTTTCTTTACATACTTTTTCGGTGACGCTTTGAAGCTGTTTGACGCGTTCAGCGAGATATTCAAGTTCTTCTTTAGTGATTTCATAGGACATGCTGTAACGGGCTTCGACATAGGCGCGTTTCAGTAAATCAAACAAATCCTTTTCCTTCTGTGTTTTCCGCGGGAATATATCTTTAAATTCATCGCAAAAAGCTTGGACCCGAATATCTAACTTTTCCAGATCATGGAGTTTCGGCTTGTATCCGGTAAAGGTCAGCATTACCGTGGTATAAAAACGTTCAGTTGCCTGATGCAGTTGAAAAGCGGCTGTTTTGTATTGTTTTTTATGCATGCCAGTTTCAAAATATCCCCAAAATTCGATAGCGCTTTCAAACCAGTTATCAAAATCTTTCTGCGCGTAATGTTTGCGTTCCTCAATACTTAATTCTTTAATTTCCGGCAGTGGGACACGTTCAGATGAATAGAGCATAATCCCTTCTTTGACGATGTCAACGAAGAAATATTTGCCCTTGTTTACGGCTTTCCTGAACTCCGTAACGCTGTGAAAGATCAAGCTCAGGTCAGTGCGTACTCCAAGAGCTTTGGCTTGGGCGGCAATTTTTTTCGGGGAGTCGTTATATTCGTAGCGGCGCGGATTTTTGGCAACGATCAATATGTCATAGTCGCTTTTGTATTCGTAAATAATACCGTCATCACCGATATATTTGTCCTCAACCCAATCACCGCGGGCGTAACTGCCGAAGAGGATCACGAATTCGGCATCAATTCTTTCCGTAATGGCCTCGGTAAGTGTCTTGAGTTCGTCTCTTTTGTGTTTCGGCAAATGTGACAATGATTTCTTCATGCTGGCAATATACAGCTATCTTGAGGATAGGCAAGGTTTAAAAAGGAAAATTGCGTTTTATTACGTTTCTCGTATTCGGCTCGTGGGGACACTCGCCCTTGAAATGTGTAATGCGGCAGCATTCGAAAACAAGCCGTATCCCGGCAGGCACAATTTAAAAAACTTGCACACGGCGTAAATTCAGAACTTTAATTGCCATTGCGCTTTTTCGGGAGTAGATTATTCAATAATCTGTAAAAAAAAGAGCTAATGACAAAAGTTCCCGGCAAAATATTGATATTCGGTGATTTCCTGAAGCGCCTGGCGCGCGATAAAATCGCGTCAGGCTGCCTGCTGGTGGTTCTACTTTACTTGATCACTGCGGTCAGCGTCGATATTTATACCTGGTACTGCAAACATACGCAGACAATGCCGCTTTATAACCGCGCAGACATGGCGCAACGCTATCAGCCGCCTTCCGCCGCACATCCCGCCGGGACGGATTTCATGGGCCGGGACGTCCTGATCCGGGCGACAGCCGCGGTTTCCACCGCAATAAAAGTGGGAGCTTCCGCTTCACTGATTTCAGCGTTTATCGGGGTTATACTTGGGGCTTTCGCCGGATATTACGGCGGCAGACTCGATGATTTTGTCGTCTGGATATACAGTACTTTTGCCTCGATGCCGACCTTGCTGTTTATTCTGGCTTTTACGCTGCTGGTATCCAAAGGTTTTTTATGCGCGCCGCTGGCCAAAGCCTTCAGTACAATCGCGACGGCTTTTAATACCGATTCCGGGATGCTGGCTTTGTATCTGGCAATTGGGGTTACCGGATGGGTTACGCTCTGCCGGGTGGTCCGCGCCGAAACACTGAAACTGCGGGAAGCCCCGTATATCCAGGCCGCAAAAGTAGCCGGGCAGAATTCATTCAAGATCATTTTCCGGCATATTTTCCCCAATCTAGTTCACCTTGTAATTATTTATTTCACGATCCGTTTCGCCTATGCGATAATGACCGAAGTCATCGTCAGTTATTTAGGGCTGGGCGTACAGCTAGCTCCAAGCTGGGGCGTGATGATCGCAGACGGCCAGAGCGGCTTATGGCGCGGCATCTGGTGGGAAATCGCCACCGCCACCGGCTTCATGTTTTTCCTTGTGCTTTCCCTGCACATATTAGGCGACAGCCTCAGGGACCTGCTTGACCCCCGCCTGAAAGGTTAAGAGCGAGAACGTTGTAAAAATGTCCGCATGGAATTTTCTTCTCCCGCCGCCGGAGAAACGCCGCTATTTGCATACCGCTCGCAAAGATATGCTTGATTTATGTTTTTTCACATGGTATATTCAACTACGTATTTTCTCTTGATGATTAAATTATTTATATAAGGAGCGTATTTTATTATGAATAAAATTAGTTTTCTCTGTGTTGTTTTTGCCCTGGCCGCGGTTAATGTTTCAGCGATGGATATTAAAACCGCCGACGGAACGGTTTATAAAGACGTCCAGGTAACGAACGTAATGCCGGATGCTATCGGTATCGCATACGTCAAGAAAGACGGCACCTATGTTCTGCGCGACCTGCAACTGAGCACGCTTACCCCGGAATTGCAGAAAAAATTCAATTATTCGCCGGAAAAAGCCAAAAAATTCAGAACCAAAGCCGTTGAATTCCAGCAAGAGCGGGAAAAACTTCAGGAAAAACACCGCCAGGAAGATCTCGCCCTTTACCGTGAACATACGATGCGTTCCCGTGAACTGGACCATATAAAAGCAGCTCTTTACGCGCACCGCGTCGCTTGCTGGATCCATATAATAAGGGCGGTCGGCGATGACTGCATAGGTAAAGTCAGTTTTC
>JBAYCO010000473.1:0-3542 GCA_041668685.1 Victivallaceae bacterium
ATGATGTTTTTAGTAGTCGCGAGAGCAGCCTTGCTCCGCGACAAACAGCCATAGATTTCACTGAAATCATTGATTTTAGATGCCGGAGCAAGGCTGCTCCTGGCACTACTTTCTATTAAATTTTACATGCAACTAGACACTAGCGGCAAGGGCATTGAAGCGCGATCTCGGCGATGTTGCCCGACGCGGGCGCCAAGCTACACCTCGCGCTGCTTCAGGTCAGGCGAGACTCATGCACATAATACATACAATTCCGGCAAGCGCTCCAAGGATTTTACGGAAATTCAATTTTTCTCCCAGCAGTAAAAGCCCCAGTCCCCAGGTTCCCAAAAAACTCATTTGCGCTATCGGCAATACCACCGCCGCATCCCCGTATTGCAAGGCCAGAGCCATAAAAAGCACTATCCCGCAGATAAGCAGCCCCGAAAGCGCGCCGTAACTCCAGCTTTTGCCGCGGCACTTGCCGCTTAAATGTTTTTCCCTGAGTAAAAAATAAACCCCGCCGCCGATAATCCATAATACTCCATTGATAAGCAGCAAAGCGTTTCTGTCCGTTCCCTGAAGGAATGCGTATTTATAGCTCAACCCCATACCGGCCCGCAATAAAGCCGCAATCCCGACCAGGTAGAACCCCAGTTTCGTCTTGTCAGCCGTATCGCCATGATATGATGCCGGAAAAAACATCAGAACCGCGGCCGCGGCGAAAGCGACCCCCGTTATTTTTAAAGCAGTAACTGTTTCGCCCAGCAGCAAAAAAGCGCCGAGAGCAACAACAACCAGGTTCAGGCGGTAAATCGTCGAACATACTCCGACTTCGTTATGGCTCATGCCTTCGATCAACAGAATATTAGCCGCTACCGAAAACAGCCCGGAAATGATTCCCCAGAATAAAGTTGTCCCGCTGAATATGAGCTTGAAATCAGCAAAAAACGCAAATGCCAGCGTCCAGATGATTCCGATCACCAGTACATAAGCGCCGCGCGAGCGGCTTTTACGCGCGTACAAACGAAATATCAAATCATTTACCGCCGCGCACAGACAACATATCGCCGCAAAAACCAATGCCATAACACCCAATCCATTTTTGAATATTTGTAAAATTAAAATTCACTTGCTTTTACTATAAGATAAGGTATGAACATTATCTTTTCAACTAAAATCTAACAAAAAACCAACAATTAACAGTTTTGTTAGAAATTTGTTAGAATTGCATAATTTTTATAAATATTCAATTCTTATTATTTGACAGCGGTTTTTTCCTGATTAGTTTTAGAAGAAACAACTATCGATTTTACGCCTCTAAAAAAATGGAGATAATTCTATGGGAGGTCAATTGAAATCAGACGGAAAGAATATCAGGGCAGCAATCCGCTGGAACATAATACCAAATTTTCATAACGAACCCCCTTGTTATTAACCTGATACAAAATAGCGGACTTATTACTATAATATTCAATGCGGCAGCAGGGATTTAACCGTGTTCTGTCCCCACGTATGCATTTTTCTAAATCCTTCGGCATATTTGATCCCGCAACTGAAGCCCAGGGTGAACGCTCTGGCTTCAACAAATTTCAGAAGGTCGCGGGATTCGTATTTCGTATAAACTTCAAGCTGACTTTCGTGCTTTGCAAGCATTTCCAGTTTCGTTTCAAGGGTATCGCTTATATCTACGTATTCTTCAGGGAAAAAACCGGTTCCGCATACCGTACTCATAAAATACAGTATCGGCATTGTTTCACAGGCTGTAAATTTTGATTCAATAGTCTGGGTAACACTCGGAATTAATGAGTCACAAACCATCTTGCTGACAACTTTGTGATCAGGATTCAAGGAGTCGGGATAATGCGTAATTATAAGTTCCGGTTTTACTTCCCTGATTATATCGGTAATTTTACTTCGCAAGGCCAATTCCTCCTTTAATCCCAAGTCAGAATACCCTACCCAAATCAGTTCTGCGCCAATCACGTTTGCGGCGGCTTCAGCTTCTTTTTTTCTTATTGCCGCCATTTCATCGGGAGAATATTGCCTTCCGTACCTCCCGTCCGTGATGCAGACCATATAAACATTATAGCCGTTTTGCTTATATTTTGCAAGAGTTCCGCCGCAGGATATCTCCAAATCATCAGGATGGGCGCCTATTGCTAAGACGTTCCCGGATAATAACTTGCCTGTTTTTGTGGCTTCTTTCATTTTAACAGGTCTCCCGTCAGCTTTTTGAATTCTTCCGCTTTTTGCTCGGCGTCATTGACTGTATCCCTGGGGCCAAGTCCCCAGGCGGCGCCGATTCCCTTATCTCTAAGGCCGACCGACAGGTTCAAGCTGCGTGACAGAATGTCTTCAGTTTGCGGCAGCATGCCTTTTTCGTATTTCACGTCACTGCCGTAATACGGGCAGTTAAAAGGACAGGATTTCGAATCCGAAGTTTTCTTCAGCAGCAGTTGTTCCATATTCCGGTAAACGTGCCAGCCTGAATTCAGTAGAACCTTCGCGCCGAGTCTTTCTCCGACGGTTTCGGCGATTTCCCTGGTCGGAAGGATTATTGTCAGAAGTGTGGCGCATTCACCTTCCGGATCCGGCAATTCTCTGAACTTGATATTTTTCAATTCGGCAATTCCGTTTTTAAATACTTTCTTTATTTCCCTGAGATGCTGTAAAACCGCCTCCAGTTTACGCAACTGTGCGAGAGCTACCGCGCCGGTAAGTTCGTTCATCCTGAAGTCCAGCCCGAGCATTGAACGGTTGCCGATCTCGACTCCCTGACGGTTAGGCGTATGCCCCTGATCGTGAAAAGCAAAACAACGGTTGTATATCTCCTCATTGCTGGTAACCACCATACCGCCATCCCCGGAAGTCATGGTTTTGTAAATGTTGAACGAATAGGCGCCAACCCGGCCGATGCTTCCCAGTTTCCTGCCCTTGTAGGACCCGCCGCAGGCTTGGGCCGTATCTTCAATTACCGGAATGGAATATTTTTCAGCGACTTTCATGATTTCATCCATTCTGCAAGCGTTTCCAAGCATATGGACAGCCATGATCGCTTTGGTTCTGGGACTTATTCTTTTCTCAATGTCAGCAGCGCTCAGATTCAGGGTTTCATCAATTTCAGCAAGAACCGGAATCGCCCGGCTGTAAATTATTGCCGACATCGATGCGACAAATGAATATCCCGGTACAATAACCTCGTCACCGGGGCCTATGCCCAACCCTTGCAGCGCCGTCAACAACGCGACCGTGCCGCTGGTCACAGCCAAAGCGTATTTGCTTCCGGCATATTCGGAAAACTCTTTTTCCAAAGTCCAGACTTTGGCTTTGAACGACGGATTCGAAGAATCTCCGTAGCGAAAGAGATAACCGCTGTTAATAACGTCTAAAACTTCGCTTCTTTCTTCTTCTCCAATATATTCCATTCCCGGTCCCGGCATTTTTCAAATCCTTTTTATAATGTTGATTTTAATAATTTATATTTTTGCCACCGGTTGCCTGTTTCCGGTTTCTGCCGCCTTGTAAGCGGCGTCGATTGCCGCGGTGGTGGCGAAGCCGTC
>JBAYCO010000474.1:0-3522 GCA_041668685.1 Victivallaceae bacterium
CAATCGGAAGTTAACGTGGAAAGCCTGCGGGATCAGCTAAAAGAACTCGGGCATGTCTACACAATAGAACGGGAAAATCTGCTTAATACTATTTATTCCATGGACGGGACATACTCCATAAGCGAGCTTTTCAGGGAAGCTCGTAAGCAGGATGCCATTCATGCTAAATCGACGATTTTTCGCAACATGGAAATATTTCTCAAATCCGGTTTCATAAAGGAACTCGAAAGTTCCGGGAAACGGAAAAAATATGAGACGAATTATTTATAAACCACAAAAGGAAATTCGACTATGTCAATAACAAAACGCGATCTGGTAGTAAAAATAGCTAAAGAGACCGGCCTCATTCAACAGGACGTGGGAAAAATAATTCAAATGACCCTGGACAATATTGCGGCTGAAGTTGCCGCTGGCAAGACAGTAGAGTTGCGAAATTTCGGTGTTTTTGAAACAGTGATTCAACGCCGCCGTATTGGGCGTAACCCCCGGCAACCGGAAAAAACCGTAGTCATCCCTGAACACATGGTAGCAAAATTTAAAGCTGGTAAAAAGCTCAAAGCCAAAATCGAAGCACTGAAATCTGAGACGCTGAAAAAGTAATCAGGAATCAAGCTGGTAATGTTTCTATACGTCTATACCGTTCAAACAAACATCATTACTCTTCTGGTTAAAAGCCTGAAAATTATCAGATATGGGCTGGCAAAGCATAGAAATAATGTAATTGACGGAAAATAGAATTTCGTTATGTCATTGATATAAGTACATTAAAATAATCAGCTCATATGAATTAAAAGCGGAACCGTTCCACTTTGGCACCGTTGCTGATTTCAGCAATTCCATTTGAAATATAAAAATGCCCCAGGGTATATCCGCTTTTCTCGTTATATATTTTTTTCAAGTCCGGGGTTTGTGTAAAGGTTTTTACATCGACTTCCGCATTGTCTTCACAAACAGCCTTGCCGCTGATCCTTATCCAACCACCCTTAGGCTTGACAGAAACAATTTCGACATTCGGGTTATCTTTTATCTGCCGGTATGAGGCTTTATGTTTGCCTACATGAAACCAGATTTTCCCGTCATGCTCCATAACAATTCCAAGCGGTCTCACGCGCGGAACATTTCCGTCTACGGTAGATAAAATATAAGGTCCGCTATTTTTCAGATAATCATAAACACGTTTCCGGCCTTCAGCTCTGCTTATATTAACCGTGGTGCATCCAAGACCGGTTGCGCCGGTTATAGCATCCATATCCGATTTTATGTTTGCCATTCCAGATGAGTTTTTCGCTTTATCTTCTCGGTGACATGCTACAAGGCAAAAGATTGCTGCTGCAACAGCCACAACAATCTTACTCTTTCGGCAGCATTTCAAGAGTAAAGAATTGTCCTTCCGGGAAAAGCAGGCGGTTTTTTCAGGTTCTTTGAGCATCTTAATTGATTCCGACATAATACATTCTCCTGCTATGATTTAGTTGGTGATATAAAATACTCACAAAGAATATTTTTTTCAAATCCAAGAGTCCTTTTCTTTCTTGTTGTATAATCTCATCCACTATGAATCACATCTCAAACAGGCGATTCTCGCTGACCCATAAAGAACAATATCTGGTTTTATATCCGAATAGGCCATGGTCTCACCTTTTAACAGTTCGCCAACCAGTTTCTGATCCCCGATAAGTTCACTTCCATTTTCTGTTCATAGTAAATTCCTACCGCAATTAGCGGAACAGCACCGGGGCTTTTTGGGTTTTAAAGGAAGCCGTATTGGGAGACATCAATTTGTACCATGGCTGGCAAAAGAAAAACAGCGTTCCGACATCATTTTGCTCGTTAATTACAAACTCTTTACCCAATGTTACTCCGCTCCTGGAAACTTTGATTTTATGTTTCCCTTCAGAAAGAAAGGTTGGAAACGAGTAGAAAGTATGCTGTAAGGAATCGCGATCTTTGCTGAATTTCTGTTGAACAAAAGCTTTTCCGTCAAGTTCGATTTTTAGAGATTTTTCTCCTCCACTCAAGCTCTGGTTTGAAACAATCAGAATGAAAGTGCCGGACAAAGCTTTTTCCAGTCTTTTCCGGAGTTTCGGATCAATACGTTTTCCATATACCGCACGGATAAAGATCGGCGTATTGCTGCCGTAGATGCGGACAGACCCGTTAATATATTGACAATAAACGCCGATCTTGAAGCCGTAGCCCTGCTGTGGCTTGGGATCGTCAAAATTCCAGGCGAAAGTACAGGTGCCGAACAGGGCAGTTCGAGTATCCGGATAATCGACTTTCAGGTAATAATCGGTGGCATCTTCCTGTTCCAGAGCTCGACGGATGCGTTGTTCGATCCGGTATAAATTGGCGTCGAATGAAGTCGGGCTGTATTTTTTTTCGCCGATTCCTATTTTCAGTGTTTTATCTTTATAGTCAACAGCTTCTCCGCGGACACAAACATAAGTCTTGTCATTGAATTCATACAATAAGAATATTTTTTTACGCCAGCCGCATTTAGAGATAGTCACTATCCTGAAATATCCATTTTTCGGTGCGACGAGTTGTCCCCATCCAAAAAAATATTCTGAAATTTTATTCCAATTTCCCTCGGCATTTTTCTGTTCAATATGCCAGATCGGACCGCCACTGCCACCGCCGGGGTCAGGGACAATTCGCTCCGGAACACCATCGCCGTTAAGATCGATTTGTACAGGTTTGAAGCCGTTTGAAAATGAAGTTTTAACGGGTTTCGGCCAGCGGAAGGAATCATATGCAATCATTCGGTATCCCGGAATATCCGCGCAGACAAAAAATGCCGCAAATCCCAGAATCGGTATAAACATCAGTTTCATGTTGTGAATTTTTCCTCTTAACGATTATTCAAAATTATGGCATAAAATGCAGAAAGAGTAATTCTTTTACAATAATATGCAAGTTGATAGTAAGCAAGTTGAAAGTCACAATGCGCAGTATTAATAATCGTTCATTAAGCAAATTGATGGCTTCAAAACTTTGCAAGGAAACACACCATACAAAGGAAATTAGCGTAAAAAAATCAGCTTCCCGATGGGAAATTCGGTTAACAAATCAGGCTGAGTTACCCTCAGAGGCTCAACAGAAAAGGAATTTATACCCCAAAAAACCGTTTTGGAATCCGGCTTTGCTTTCAGTTTTGCACTAAACAGTTTCTATTTTTACGTGCCGTATTAGACATAAGTTATTGCAGACAAAGTGATTATTAATTTCATGCAAGTTCAGGACGCGTCCTGAACTACCGGAGAGAAAAGGTCTGACAGAGAGAAAATCCGGGGGAAATGGCTCCAAAACGTGCGTCTCCGGCAAAAGGGTAAATTTGCATATCCTTTTCATTCAACGGGATATACGAATCTGGCTTATTCGAGGCAGGAAAAATAGATGGTGGGCGATGAGGGACTTGAACCCCCGACAACTTGGGTGTAAACCAAGTGCTCTAGCCAACTGAGCTAATCGCCCTTGCGTAAGGCATATAAATTAATTAACTTTTTGCAAAATACAAGC
>JBAYCO010000475.1:0-3520 GCA_041668685.1 Victivallaceae bacterium
CCGCCCGCCGCAACTCCAGAGGATAAACCGAAAAAGCTCACCATGCTGGACGCGGCGGCGGAAATCCTGAAAGGAGTTTCGCATCCGATGTCGGCCAAGGAACTCATCGTCGCAATGGAAGAAGCGGAAATCTGGAAAAGCCCTGCGGGTAAGACCCCATGGAACACGTTGGTCGCTGCGATCAGCCGGGAAATTATTGGGAAAACAAATCCCCGTTTCCAGAAAACCGGCAAAGGGATGTTCTCTCTTACCGAACAGGGAGGTGAACCATGTGTGAACTGATCATGTTTTTTTACGACGGCCGGGAACAGCAATGTTCCCGCCGTACGGCGAGTTTGGGAAAAGCTACGGTCTGCGGGAGCCTTTATCTGCTCCCGCCCGATTCTCCAACTTTGCAAGTCCCGAACGACAACATACTTTTGGCTGGAATAAAGGACGCTTTCGAATCCGCCCAGGAACAGTATCAGGAAAACAACGAGATGGATTTTGAATACAAAATCCATGACGGCTGGGATATCGTCCACGGCGAACTGGTAACTTTCTATGATCCTGAAAAAGATATTCCGGAACTTGATAAGCGATATGGCGTGCCATTTTACTTCGACCGGATATTGATCCCCACCAGAAAAGCGGACGGCTCGATTATCGCCGCATGGGCTTATGTCATGCATGAAATCCACTTTTCCGCCCGCCGCTTGCCGGAAGGCATCTGGCCGGAAAAATCGCTAAACCAATAAGGAGCTTAAAATGAGCAATGAAAAATTAAGAAATTGTCCTGATTGCGGAGTCGCTCCCGGTCAGCCGCATCATGACGGCTGTGATATCGAACGCTGCAGCGTCTGCGGGCTTCAACGCTTGGGCTGCACCTGCGAGGGACACGACCCGCAATTCGCCCGCTGGACCGGTTTATGGCCGGGAGACGCCGAGTCGCAACTGATAGGGATGGATTTGAACGAGTTCTACCTGTCCGGAGCTTATAAAAATTTCATGATCAAACCGGAGGATAAGCGATGACAGACGATAGAAACAGAACCTCCGTCCTGCGCCAGTTGGCGGCGTTACAAAATATGAAGCTTGCTGAACTGCAGGAAAAATGGCGCGACCTCTACGGCACAGAGCCGCCGGGTTTTAAAAGCTCGTTTCTGAGAAAACGGCTTGCCTACCGGATTCAGGAACTTTTTTATGGCGGCTTGGATGAGTTTACCCGGAATCGACTCGGTAACGTTGCCGATAATTTTGAAACTAAAAAGCTCAAAACCAAAATTGAAAGCGAAGGGAAAATTCTTCCCGGCACCCGGTTTATCCGGGAATGGAACTGCAGAACCTATGAAACGATAGCCAGAAAAGATGGCTTTGAGTATAACGGACAGATGTTCCGTTCGCTTACGGCCATTGCCACCGCGATCACCGGCACGAAATGGAACGGCCGCAAGTGGTGGGGCCTGCCAAGCACTACTAAATAATTTGAATGATGAAGGAGATTACATATGGCTGACGAAAAAGTAATAAAACGCTGCGCCGTCTATACCCGTGTAAGTATTGAGGCTTCGGAACATGAATTCAACTCGTTGGACGTCCAGCGGGAATCGGCGGAAAATTATATCAAAAGCCAGAAAGAGAACGGCTGGGTAATTCTGCCGGAACATTATGACGACGACGGCTATTCAGGGGGGAATACGGAACGTCCGGCGCTGAAACGGCTTCTGGCGGACGTTGAAGCCGGTAAAATCGACATAATTTTGATCTACAAAATGGACCGGCTTTCCCGTTCATTGCTGGATTTTATGAAACTGGCCGAGATGCTTGAACAGCATAACGTCAGCTTTGTTTCGGTTACCCAGGATATTAATACCTCGACCTCGTCGGGTCGGATGATGCTCAATATTTTGATGACTTTCTGCCAATATGAGCGGGAAATTATTGGGGAGAGAATTCTGGACCGAATTGACAGCGCAAAACGCCGCGGAAAATTTTGCGGTGGTCCGCCGGTGTTGGGATACAACGCGAACCATAAAACCAAAAGACTGGAAGTCAATCATTCCGAAGCGCTGGTGGTCAGGGAGATATTCGAGCAGTATTCCAAACTCGGTTCGGCTTTGGAAGTAATCCGGATCATGGATAAAAAAGGCTATCATACCAAGGAGTGGGTTTCCAAAAAAGGCCGCCGCCATGCCGGAAAAAGATTCATTCCCGATACGATTTACCGGATACTCAATAATGTCCTTTACATCGGCCAGGTTCGACACAACGACAAATGTTATGAGGGTGAACATGAGGCGATTATTGAGAAAAAACTCTGGGATAAAGTCCAGTTCATTCTCCGGGAAAACGCCCCGGCGGCTCCGGGGATCAGGAAAACCGCTATCGCTTCTCCGTTCAAGGGACTGCTGGTCTGCGGTTACTGCGGCGGGGCGTTCGGGATTACCTATACGAATAAAGGTGACCGCCGCTATATGTATTACATCTGCATGAAGGATGAAGACCGTACCGAGCGCCAATGTCCGTTGCGGCGGATTTCCGCGGGAGAAGTTGACCGGCTGATCCTCAGGCAAATGGAACGAATTTTCAAGACTCCGTCCATGCTGACGAAAACTTTCAACCATCTGGCCGCAATGGAAAATGAACGCCGGGAGACTTTGCTGAATCGGAAAACGGAGTTGGAAATAGAACAGGGAGCCATTCGCGCCAAATTGAAGGCCGGAGGCGACGTCGCGGAAATGCGACGGCAATTCACGGCGCTTGCCCAGGCGCTGGACGAAGTTGAAAACGAGCTGAAGGAACTCGGCAAGGACATTTCCAACCGCGAATTGACGAACGCCTGCGGTTCAATGGAAACAATCTGGAAAGAATTGTTTCCGGCGGAGCGTTACAAACTGGCGCATCAGCTTATCGATAAAATTACCTTGTACACCGACCGTATTGTCATGGACATTAAACACCACGGCCTGAAGTCGCTGGTCCGGGAGCTTGAAATCGATGAAGACATCACAATTACCATCCCATCGGAAAGAAGTAAGGATATCATTCAATTGACGGTTCCCATGGTAATCAGGCGACGGCACGGGCATAAGCTGATCCTCGCGCCCGGAGAATCCGATGAAACCTGGCTGGAAATTCAGGACAAGGAATATGGACCGAGTCCGCTGGCATTGCACTTGAGCCGCGCCCACGCCTGGTCAGGAATGCTGGAATCGGGAGAAGCGGCGGGCATCTCGCAACTGGCCGAAAGCATCGGCATGGACCAGTCCTACATGTCCAAAATCGTCAAGCTGGTAAATTTATCCCCGGAAATCCAGAAAATGATCATGGAGGGCACCGAGCCGGAATCCCTGACCCTGGCAAAGCTCCGGCATGAGATTCCCGCAGACTGGAGGGAGCAGCGGGAGAAGTACCTACCGCAATTGACTTAATTCCGGGGACGTTTGCGATAGGTAAATTCGCTCTTGCAGTTTTTTCTGAATTCCTCGTAGGCTTCTTCAGGCATTCCCATTTCATCAAAAATGTCAAGAACTATTTTATC
>JBAYCO010000476.1:0-3517 GCA_041668685.1 Victivallaceae bacterium
ACTGGATTCGCGTATATCCACAATAAATTCAATACCTAAACTTGAAAATCAGCTGCAATTACAGGATATCAACAGCAATTATTCTTTAAATGAACAAATCGCGGAAGGCAGCCAGGGAATAGTCTGGAGCGCATTTGACAAATCCCTGCGACGCGACATTATCGTAAAATCATCTAAACCGCCTGAGGAAAACGAAAATCCCCGTGAAAACAAAAATTCGTTTGTCGCCGAAGCCAGAATCATGGCCCAGCTCGACCATCCCTCAATTGCCCCCATTTACGGCATGTATTCAGGAGATAACGACAAACTCCACCTGACCATGAAACACGTTCACGGACAGACTTTGCGGGATTATCTGGAAAACATTATAATGCTATATGAACGCGACGGCATAGCTAAATTTGATGAGAAAAGATCCATAGCCACCCGCATCGACTACCTGATTAAAGTTTGCGAAGCGGTCGACTACGCACATTGCAAAGGCGTAATTCACCGGGATATCAAGCCGGAAAATATAATTATCGGCAATCACAGCGAGGTTTACGTTATGGACTGGGGGCTGGCATGTTTGCTGAAACCGGAAATGGTGACTGATGAAACCCATATGACTGAAATAGGGAAACACATGCGGAATGAACTGGTCGGGACCCCGTGCTACATGGCTCCCGAACTTATCAGGGGCGGCCTTTGCAACCAGCAGTCGGACATTTTTTCGCTCGGAATGATTCTTTTTGAAATCGTTACCCTGGAAAAAGCCGCGCTCGGCGAAAACGTTCATGATGTCCTGAGAAATATTGTTTGCGGCAACTATCGTCCTTTCCGGCACCGTTTTTTAAGAAGCAGGCTCCCTGAAGATCTCAAAGCGATTTTTATCAAAGCTACCTGCAACTCCCTGTCCCGGCGCTACCAGAGCGCCCATGATCTGGCCAAAGACCTGAAAAACTACATCAGACGCAATGAAACTACCGCCAGGCCGGATAATCTTCCGAGAAAATGGCTGCGCGCCATCGGGAACCATTCAGTACTGACCGCGCTCGCCATATCCGCCTCACTCTTATGCCTTACGGTTATCATCATTTACGGGCTGCACAGCAAAAACACCCTTATAACGGCCCAGAAAGCCCGGGAATCAATGTTGGCACACTTCCAGAACATGGTGTTTGAAAATACCAACGACCTGGATTACGCATTCGCTTATTTCCAGTCTAAACTTATCGATGCGGCCAACCGCGCCGAATACATTTTCAGCGCCGATAAAACAATGAGAGCCGGAATCAATTTCAGCGGTCCCGACCCGGATAAAAAAACTTATGTTTATTCTGCAAGTTATGGTGCGAAATTGAACCTGCGCCATGCTTTGCTGTATGATAAAAACGGCAAAGCGATCACTCCGGAAACCAGAAATCTGCTCGTGTTATCCGAGATTTTGAAACATACGCTGCTGACCGGGAACGCAAGATTCAATCGCAAAAAATGGAAATCAGTCACCCAGGCAATGGTAAACGGCGAAGCTCCCCTGGCTTGGAATTTCATCGCTTTCAGAGACGGCGCTATACTCATCTACCCAGGAGAAGAAAAATACGTTAAAATTTGCGCCCGGCAAAAGCTTCAATATAGCCGGGAAGCCTTCAATAAGGATGGGGTCATCTGGTCCAAACCGTTCAGGTGCCCGGCCTGTGCGCAAATATTCATATCATGCTTCCATCGAATATCAGGCCGCAACAATCTGAAAAAAGCGGTTATCGGTATGGATATAAACCTGGAATATATACGGAAATATCTGCTTAATGATCCGGTTCCCGGAATAAAAAAATATATCATCACCCGCAAGGGAGATATAATCGCCGCAAGCAATTTCGATTATGCAACAGCAAAAACCGATCCGGCGACAAACGCCGTAATCCTGAAAAAATTTCCTTTTCTGAAAGAGTTCAGGGAAACCGTAATCGCAAAACGGCTGCAATTTAAAGTAACAAGCAAAGGCAAAACCTATATATTAAGCATGCGACATATCGTACCGCTCAATTATTACTACATCGAACAGATATCTGAGCCGGACCTCATAAAAGCACACCAAAACCATATCGATTAAATTTTTCGATTTTATACCGAACGTCTAGTTGCATGTGAAATTTAATAGAACAGTGCCGGGAGCAGCCTTGCTCCGGCATCCAAAATCAATGATTTCAGTGAAATCTATGGCTGTTTGTCGCGGAGCAAGGCTGCTCTCGCGACTAAAAACATCATGAAACATTACACTAGTAAAAATCGGAATTACTTTTTCAGCCTGAACAAAATACATTCCCGATGCCCCAAATCTCCGCGGGCAAGTTCCTGCAAGTGTTTCTTTACTTCCGGCTTGACGGATTTTATTTTATTGGCTTTAAAAACAATAAGGACTTCAGCCGGCAGCTTCAGCAGTTCCTCGTTTTTTCCCAGTTCAACAAAAAGTGGAATGTAATACCGGTCACGGGACAAATTGATCAGATATTTCAAGGCCTCCCCGTCACGGTCAATTCCGCAGAAACATAATTTGCCGTCGGCCGGACGCAGGCTTTCGATCTTTTTCACAAACTTATATGAGGACTCGCCGTAATTCTCAATCGGCTCGATAAGCATTATTTTTATCACAAGAAAGGTCATCACAGTCAAAGTTATAATGAACATCATCTTGTCTATTCCCTTTATTTTGCGCATGCCGCCAAGCATGGCGAAACCGATGACCATAAAAACTATGGCAGGCAGAAACATGGGAACCGGAATATCTATTTTTAATATTTTCAGCACAATTGCCCCGACAATAACAGTTCCCAATGCCGCGAACGGAACAAAACGGCATATTGTAAGGAACCAGTCGCGCAGTTTGCGAAACAACGGCAAGCGGTCAGGATTGACAAACAGAAACGTCGCCAGCAACGCCGCGGCCGGTATCGCCGCGACAATATAGCGAAGATGTTTGGTGCCGGGAACGCTCATACCGAGAATTATGACCAGCAGCCAGCCGGTGAGACGCTGACGTAAAGCGGCATAGCTGTCAGGAGCTGCCGCCGCAAAGTATTTTTTTCTTTCCCGCCAGGCATAAAAACCCATCACAAAAAAAGCCAGCGGATAAGCCAGGGCGTAAGACCCCATCGCGTTAGTGAAATAAAACCAAACCGGTTTTCCTTTCGACATGCGGCTGCCGACCTGGGTTTCCTGAAAGGTCTTAACCAGTTCCCGGCCGCCGTGCCGGTAGACGATTATGATCAACAGCATAAGACAGCAGGAAAGCGCCAGGGCGCCCAGAACCCCGCCGGCAACAGCGGTTTTCCAGCGGCGTGCGCTGAGGTAATAAACAAAAACTATTCCAATGGGAATAACCGCCCCGATCGGCCCCCGCATGACAAAACCGATAACAAACAACAGCGGCAGGAAGAATAAGCGAAGGGCCTTGTTTTCGAGTTCGGCCGTATACATCAGGTAAAAGGCGCATATGCCGGAAAACGCCACAAACATATCCGGCGAAGGCGCGCGGGCA
>JBAYCO010000477.1:0-3512 GCA_041668685.1 Victivallaceae bacterium
AGGAAATAAAAAAGGCGTTACGCGATGAAAATGGTAACTCGATTACGTCTTTGCGAAAAGCTGAAAAAGCCAGAGATATACTTTTGGCACCATATTCAATAGGTGATGAAAAACAACGCCGGGAGCAGGCCTACAGTGCCTTGAAGACCGTCGAAGAAAAGGCAGCCGAAGCCGAAAAAAAATATAAACATACAATACGAATTAGCGATGGCTGGGAAGTGTACAAAAAAAGTCATTTTCGTCCGGATAGTGGCCCTGCAACTTTGCTTAACTATCAAAGGCATTACAATAAATTTGCTGCCTGGATGAAAAACCATTATCCTGACAATAAGAATATTTCCGAAGTTACATCCGCTATAGCTGCGGCTTATGCTTCTTTTCTCGAAGATGAAAATTACAGCCGGAATACCTATAATAAACATCTTGCCTTTCTGAAACTGTTTTATCGGGTTATGCTTGAAGACGAGCGGGTGGAATTAAATCCTTTTGTACGCTTAAAAGGAAAAAAACTAGTAACGAACAGTCGCAAGGAATTAAGTGTAGAACAAGTATTCAACTTGCTTTCAAATGCTACAGGCGAGTTGGCGCTTTTATTGGGGCTGGGGTATTTTACCGGACTCAGGCGTGGTGACTGCAGTACTTTATTATGGAGCGAAGTGGATTTGGTTCGTCGTATCATTACCCGCGTCCCCAATAAAATTAAGAATCGTTCAAGTAATCCTCAAGCAGTAAAGATCGGAATCAACAAATATCTTTATAATGCCTTATCCCAAATATCATTTGACGAACGCGGAATTTATGTATTGCCCCAAATGGCTGAATATTATCTTGGACAGAAGCGTGATAGAATTAACCGTATGGTGAAAAAACATTTTGAACAATATGGCATCAAAACGATTCAGGAGGGGACAGGGGAAGGGACTGGGAAAAGAGCTGTCATCCAATACGGATTCCACTCATTGCGTTACAGCTATATTTCACATCATGCCGAAGCTGGCACTCCACAGGCGATCATACAGGCTAACGCAGGACATGCCAATCCTGCCATGACAGAACATTATACCAAAATATCTGATGATGCGGCACTGCGTGTTGCCGATGCTTTGGATATCACTTCTGAAACAAAATCCGTTGAAATAACTGGTTCTGAACCAGAACGGTTGGAATTAGCGGAATTATCCAGAACTTTACCTATTGAAGAAGTCAGAAATATATTGGCTGGTCTGAAATCCAAACCTAAAAGTATCCAAGCCTGAATAATCTCACGAGACGGTCAAAATCGCTTTGGAGTTTGCCGGAAAAGGCTATTTCCCAATACCTGAGTTTCTGAAAAATCATTAAATCAAACGCAAAAAGGGAAAATGCCGGAAAAACCATTTTTAATAGACTGTGAGAATAATTGTTTCCTGGATATATGGAGGATGAAATATGCTCCAATCGCATTCAGAGAGCGGTTTCTGAAGACCGATTTTTCAAGTTGGTAAAAATTTTTGTATCCGCTATAATTGAAAATGTAGCCAGGTTCTTTTTTCAATGGATAATATTACAATTTCCCAATAAAGCATCGTATTTCAGCGAGATAAAACATTCAGTTTTTGTTGAGCATAAATTCTTGCAATAACTGCTTACAATACTATTCTACTGATATGGCTTTTTGAAGCCGTCTCGGAGATTATTTGTCCCGGGATTGTTTGGGTTTTGTTGTGGAAAATGGTTTGCTGGTTGATGATAAAAAATATGGCTAAAGACCGTAGTAGTAATAAACTTCCGCTATACCGAACAACCGGTATGGCGGAAGCCTGTTGAATTTACTTGTAACGTTATATGGTTTCGGTGATGACTTCTTTGAAATCATCAATTTTTACTTCATTCGATGATTTGGAGTCAGTCTTTTTGCCATCGGTATCTTGCTTGTCTTTGGCTTTGATTTCTTCAGCTACTTTATCTATACTGACTTTATCCTTCTGTTCCTTGCCCTTGGCGATACCGCGTTTAACCATGTTCATAAAGCGCTGAGCGCAGATCCGGTGATTTTCATTCTTGATCTCGGCAACGATCTTATCACATACCGGAACGATTTTATCGTTTTTATATTTGACGTCAACCAATGTGATCATGAATTTGCCGGGATTTTTGGTTTTGTTTTTGATGATCAGAAACCTGGCAGCCAGTAACGCCTGGTTGTGATTATAATCATAGACGACCAGCGCATAATTGCTTAGATCGCGATGGTTACTAAACACCAGATCCGCATCAGACAGTTCGAAACTGTATTGCGGCTTGCGCTGATGATGCCAAAAATCGAAATTCCTGTACCGGCTCAGCTTACTTCTGCCGCTTCCAAACTGAGGTTCTGCAGTATGCCGCCAACCTTCCTGCCAGTCTTCAGCAGACAGTTTGAAACCGCCGAGCAATACAATGCCGATAATAAAAAGGACTGCTTTCATCTTAGTTTTTTCCTTCTTTTGCTTTGGTTAAAAAGTTCAATCCGGTTAAAGATTCGATCCTGGAAATCTCCGTCCGGTAAGAATTCAGGGATTCTGTTTTGATCAGGATATTGGGAATCAGGTAGGCCTGATGGGTAACCTTGCCGTCTGTCTGCCGGATGATGATCTTGAAAAAAGCATCGGGAATGGCGGCTTGTTTTTCGCCGTTCTGCCCCAGCCACATAGATGGACTTTTATTGAAAAACACCGGGCCGCAAACCACCCATACTCTGCCATACTTATCCGCTAAATCCTCGCATTGCCGTTCCAGTTCTTTCCAGACACCGTTGTTCTGAAACTGGAGTTGCGGGCAGGCATTGAGCATCGTGTGGGTTTCAATAGCCGCCTTGACGCTGATCCTTTCGGCAGTGGACTTGGGACACATATGGCCCCGGACAAAACGAAAAGCGGTTTTGACTTCCGGAAGTTTGCGCGTTCCGGATACCGCGTAAGTTCTGTCGTCCGGCGCTATCCCGGATTTGAACAGTTTTTCATCTGTCGTCCATCCGGGACGTCGCGCCAATGAATGCTTTTTCATTTTTCGCCTGATCTCGTAGGCAACGAATTCCGGGATACCCCAAAAATCTGGTTTGCCGTCTCCGTCATCGTCGTCGGGGCCGTCGAATGAAACAACATACGCCTCAAACTCAAAGAAAATATCCCTTGGGAACGTGCCCCATCTGTCGTGTTCGTAAGATTGGACAGACAACGACGATATGTTCAGAAGGATCAGCAAATACATGAAATGCACGGCATTCATTTTCAGCTCAAATACCTTATCAACCTATTCCCTATTGCTTCAGTGTCCTTCTTCAACCGCACCTTTTATTTGGACGATTAGCTCTTTTTCTTTAACCTGAACCGTCAGTCTTATTTTATCGCCGTCATTGAAAGTCGCTGTCGCATAATAGTTATCGTCAGCGAATTCTTTCCCTAACTCAACCTGCACGCATTCCAGACTGCTATTTCCGCTATAACTGCGGAATTTGGGTAGCATTTTTTCATTCATAATTTGTTTGGTGCGCA
>JBAYCO010000478.1:0-3501 GCA_041668685.1 Victivallaceae bacterium
AAGCGTCTCGCTTGAGTCATGAACGGACAGACGTTAACTGGCCACCGACACAACCGGGACGGTTGTGCTACTATCACGTAAAGCAGCACATTCAGCCTCAGGAAAAGACTGAGCCATTACCTTGTATGCCGTTATTTTACCGTTTTATCCATTAATGTGCTTGCAAAAAAGTTTTATCCCCTTATAATCATTCAAATTGGATAAAATAATAGCCGAAAGGAATTAAATTTTATGTTGTTAAAACTGAAAGCGATCAGTTCCATGGAAAAAGTTTTTGCCGACGAGGAACTTAACGCCCCTGTGCTGGAAAAAGCAAGCGTACTGCGCGGAGAAGTATTCTCTTTTCAAATTGCCTGTTTTTGTGATGTCCATGCTGATTTGGCGGTGAAAGTTGATTCCGCCCTTACATGCGCCGCCGAAATTCGCGAGACTGTTCTCGTTCCATGTGAAGTCCCCGCGAACGAGCCGGGAGAAAATCCTGACCTGCTGCGCAATACCCCCGGTTTGTATCCTGACTTGCTTATGCCGATTGCTGAAACAATAAAAACTGTGTCCAATCAATGGCGCACGGTCTGGGTGACTCTGCGAATTGCGGACAACGAACCGGCAGGCGAAAAAACGGTTTCCTGTAAACTGAAACTTTCTTCATTTGTTTCTGGGGAAAATACCGAAGCGGAAACAACGCTTAGACTTGAAGTGCTGCCCGCTGCTTTGCCGGAACAGAAACTCGTCCATACCCAGTGGTTCCATACGGATTGCATTTATTCGTACTATAAGGCGGAATGCTGGAGCGAAGAACACTGGCGGCTGCTGGATAAATATTTCGCCAACTTCACCCGGCACGGCATTAACATGCTTTTAACGCCGTTGTGGACGCCGCCTTTGGATACCAAAGTCGGCGGGGAACGTCCGACTGTGCAGTTGCTGGGGATAGAAAAAGACGGTGATACTTTTAAATTTGATTTCAGCAGGCTTGGCCGTTGGATTGATGTCGCGCTGGAAAATGGCGTAAAATACTTTGAAATGGCTCACCCGTTTACTCAATGGGGAGCTGAATTCTGTCCGAAAATAATTGTCCGGGAGAACGGCGAAGACAAAAAAATGTTCGGATGGCATACGAGTTCACGTTCCCGCGAATACATTTCTTTTCTGCGCCAGATGTTTCCGCAACTGCTGGCTTTCCTGGATAAAAAAGCGGTTAAGGACAGGTGCTTTTATCATGTTTCGGACGAACCCAGCTTGGAGCACCTGGAAGGTTATAAGCCATGTGCCGACCTGATCAGGGAATTAACGGACGGAGCGCCGGTCATTGACGCCCTTTCCAACATTGAGTTTTATAAAAACGGATTGGTTGAGTACCCTGTTCCGGCCAACGACCATATAGAACCGTTTGTCGAGGCCGGAGTAAAACCGCTCTGGACTTATTATTGTATCGGCCAGCGCGAAAAGGTGCCGAACCGCTTTTTTAATTTCCCGTCATACCGCAACCGGGTAATGGGCGTGTTGATGTATAAATACGATATTTACGGTTTTCTGCAATGGGGGTATAATTTCTGGTACAGCCAATATTCACTGAACCAGAAGCTTGACCCGTTTAAAAGCACCGATGCCGGACGTTGTTTTGCTTCCGGTGACGCGTTCCAGGTTTATCCCGGCGAAGACGGGCCGCTTGACTCCACCCGCAATGAAATCACGTTTGAATCCATACAGGACTTACGGGCCTTGCGTAAACTTGAGGAACTGCAGGGGCGCGAAGCGACGGTCGCGCTTATCGAAGAAGGCCTTGACAATGAACTGAAAATGGTCTCTTATCCGCGTTCAGCCGCCTGGCTTCTGGATTTGCGGGAGCGGGTTAACAAACGGATAGCGGAATTAATTTAGGTCGTACCTTTCCTTGTTTTTAATTGCCGCGGTGAATTTCTCGTCTTTGCTACCGCTGCCGCGAACATTGTAGAAATAATAATCCGCCAAATTATCGCCGACGCTTTTTACATGGCCGTCGGCCATGAATACATTCGCCTTGCCGCTGTGCCGCATATCGATGTGGCAGAAACGGACGGATCCGGCCAGATTATTGGTAATGCCGCTGAAATAAACATATTCGTTACCGCTGGCCGGAGCAATTATAGCGCTGTCTCCGCCCAGAATGCTGTTGCTTGGATTGATATACAGCTTAAAGGGAATCGGCAGAGGCGGAGATGCCTGGTCCGGATTTTTTACAGTCCCGATGGTAGTAAACCTGAAAGGCGTGTCACCCGTAAGGGCGGCGCAACTGAGTTCGCTTCCATAGGTTCCGGCTTCCGCCAGGCTCGAAAGCTGTTCCTGAGGGCAGAACAGGACTTTTTCCCCGGTCAGGCAGCCCTGTCCGGCCGGAGCCGTATCCCAAGTGATCTTTGCGGCGTCACGATACGGTTTTACAATATCTTCCGGCAGCATTGCCGCGGCCCATTCCGGGCCGCCGTAAACAAAGCCGTCGTTGGCGTTCGCATACATCATGAAGCACAAAGCGATTTGTTTCTGGCTGTTTACGCAGCTTATGCTTTTAGCTTTGTCGCGGGCGCGGTTAAGCGCGGGAAGAAGTATCCCGGCGAGAATCGCGATTATGCTTATCACTACGAGCAATTCAATAAGTGTGAATGTGGATTCTGTTTTCCGCATTATAGCTCTCATCAGTTAATGTAAATACTGAAAATAGTTGTCCGGCGGAAATTATCAAGTGAATTTGATATTTTTCTTATTCAAGCTTTACTTGTCCGGTTTTAAGGCTAATTTATACCAAATAACCAAGATACACAGGAAGTAACGATGAAAGAAATTATTGATAAGGCTATGGTTTTAATCGAAGCGCTGCCTTATATTCAAAAATTCCGTGACGCGATTGTGGTCGTCAAATTCGGCGGCAGCGCCATGGAAGACCCGGAACTGGTGAAAAACACCATGCGCGATATTGTTTTTATGGAATGTATCGGCATGCGCCCGGTTGTGGTTCACGGCGGCGGCAAGGCGATTTCCGCCGAACTCAAACGCCTGAATATAAAAGTCGAGTTTGTGAACGGGCTGCGCAATACTTGTGCGGACACCATAAAAATAGTCGATAATGTCCTGCATGAACATGTAAACAAGAGTCTGCTTGCGCACGGGGAAGCCGCTGGCGGCAGGCTTACCGGCATTTCCGGTAAAAAGATACTGAACGCGGAAAAACTTTTTCTCCAGTGCCCGGATACCGGGAAAGATTTGGATATCGGTTTTGTCGGAAACATTACCGACGTCGATACAAAGGAAATACACGCGGCGCTTGAACAGGGCTTGATTCCGGTCATTCCGCCGCTGGGCGTCGGCAGCGACGGGCAGGTTTACAATATCAACGCGGATATCGCCGCCTGCAAAATCACCGAAGCGCTCAAGGCCAGGAAATTGATTTTTCTCAGCGATGTACCCGGAATACTGCGTGATCCAAGCGATGAAAACAGTGTCATCGGCACCGTCAGGACAGATGAAGTC
>JBAYCO010000479.1:0-3498 GCA_041668685.1 Victivallaceae bacterium
ACTTAACCGGCTGTGCCGGGACGTGTTACGTGATGCGTATTAAGAAAAAATACAAATAAAAAAAAATGATTATGTCAAAAATGATTCTGTCAAAATAAGAAATTCTTATTAATATCAATTATGGATAGTTTTAAATGCAAACGCTGCGGAAAATGCTGCCAATGGGCCGGTTATGTCCGCCTGCGCGACGGGGAAGCGGAAAAAATAGCTGATTTCCTGGAACTGGAATTACATGCTTTTACCGCCGAATATACGAGAGTCACCGCCGACCGCCGCAATTTGAGCCTGACCGAGAAAGCCGACGGCAGCTGCATATTCTATGAGGACAATCCGCCAGGCTGCGCCATTAATCCGGTCAAGCCTGAACAATGCCGGAACTTCCCGCAGGAGTGGAACTTCCCCGGCTGGCGGGATGAATGCGCAGGCGCAGAAGAACTCTAATTAAGCGGGCAAGCTTGTTTTTGCGTTTTAGTTTATTTGCATTTTTCAGCTTTTGCCGTATTATTTATAGCTAACACTAAAAGGTTAATGGTTTATGACGGATATATCTGAAAGGCTTGGGATGGCAATAGTGGTTTCCGGCGCCAGCGGCACCGGGAAATCAACCCTTTGCCGACAGGTTCGCGCCGATATGCCGGAACTGGAATTCTCCGTTTCGTGCACCACCCGCCCTCCCCGGCCCGGAGAAAGAGATTCCGTTGATTATTATTATCTCGGCAAAGATGAATTCCTGAAACGGGTCGCGGCGGGAGAATTCATCGAACATGCCGAAGTTTTCAGCAATCATTACGGCACTCTGCGCAGTGAAGTCATTTCCCGAACGGAATCAGGAAAAGATGTGCTCCTCGACATCGATATCCAGGGAGCCATGCAGATACGGCAGGCAGCCGAAGCAGATACGGCGCTGAAAAAATGCTGTGAATTTATTTTCATCGTACCGCCTTCAATGGCTGAACTGGAAAAACGCCTGCGGAGTCGTTCTTCGGATTCGGAAGAGCAAATAAAGCAACGCCTGGCAAAAGCCGAATACGAAATAAGTTTCTGGAAAAAATATGATAACCTTATCGTAAACGACAAACTGGATACGGCAGTCGAAAAAATGAAAAACCTGATCTGCGCCCTGAGATTGAGCGCTAAAAGAATGCCGGAGGATATTTTTAATGACTGAAAAATGTATAGTTCTCGGAGTTACCGGCGGCATCGCGGCCTACAAGGCCGCCGATTTGTGCAGTAAACTGGCGCAAAAATCCTATGACGTTCATGTAATCATGACCGAATCAGCACAGGAACTGATCCGTCCCCGCACCTTTTTCACCCTGTCGCAGAATCCGGTTATAACCAGCCTGTGGGCCGAACCCGACTGGCGTCCCGGACATGTGGCTTTGGCTGAACGCGCAAAACTGCTGGTCATCGCCCCCTGCACCGCCAACTTTATCGGTAAATTCACCCACGGCATCGCCGATGACGCGCTGACCACTTACGCCCTGACCCACAGCGGCAAAATACTTCTGGCGCCGGCGATGAACCCCAAAATGTGGCGAAATACCGCAGTTCAGGAAAACGTCGCGATACTCAGGGAACGCGGCATCGAATTTATCGGGCCGGTTTCCGGTCATGTCGCCTGCGGCGACGAGGGACTTGGCCGCATGTCTGAACCGGATGATATCCTGCGCCGGATAGAAGCTCTTTTTTAATTCCGCGCCGTGAAATCCCGCTTTTTCGCTTTTTGTTCCAAACCGCGGTTTGATTATCCCTGAATTTAGAGTATTTTGGGTTAAGGGAAAAACAATATTCAGTCAGAGTTTTATATGAGAATCATAAATTTTTACATATTAAAGTCATTTTTGTTCACTTTCGGGATGGCGATCGGGTTGCTCACATTTTTTATGATGGGCGCCAACGTCGCCAAAGACCTCAACAAATTCGTTACCCAGGGCCTGCCGCTTTCAAGCGTATTCGAATTCGCCATATGCCTGATCCCGATCGCGCTGACCTTTACCATTCCATGGGCGGTGCTGGTGGCGATAATGCTTATTTTCGGGCGTCTGTCGGCGGACTCGGAAATTACCGCCATGCGGGCCTGCGGAATATCGGTGCTGCAAATCGTTTCCCCGATCATGATCGTAGCCTTTCTGATGATGATCCTGTGTCTTTATCTCCAGGTGCAGGTCGGCCCTCCCCTGCTCGGAACAGCCAGGCAGGTAGCCGCTAAAACCGCTATCGACCATCCTTCGGCGATGTTTGAACCGGGAGTCAGGATCAGGTACAAAGACAGCATCATCTACATTGACGACAAGGAAGGTGAAAACGTCATTAAGGATATCCAGATTTTTTCAGTCGGCGAGCATAAAGGCGAAAAAGACAAAGTTATTCGCGACATTACCGCCAGTCACGGCAAATTGCTGGTGGACAAAAAACTGAAGACCCTGACAATAGCCCTTTTCGACTGCAACATCGTTGATAAAAAATCGAATCCCCCGGTTCGCGCCTTCAATAAAAAAATCGAGTTTATTATCGATTACGGCACGGAAATGAACAGCCTGGAAATAGGCAAACGCGACAAATACATGACGCTTAAGGAATTGCTGGGATACATAAAGATCGAAAAGAAATTCAAACGGGAAACCTGCGATCTGGAAGTCGAACTGAATCAGCGTATCGCTTTCGCCCTCGCCCCCATAGCGTTCATGCTCCTGGGACTGCCGCTGGCAATCCGCACTTCGCGACGGGAAACCTCGGTCGGGCTGTTCCTGAGCGTGGTTCTGGCGGGAATATTTTTCCTGAGCATAATCTTATGTGAATCGCTGACTTCCTTTCCCAAGCTTTACCCGCAATATCTCCTGTGGATTCCCAATCTGGCTTACCAGTTGGGCGGGGCGTACATGATCTATAAAATCGCAAAACATTAAAAAAGTTATAATAATGGCAGTCCACCAAGGCAAAATAAAAGTCGAACCCAACGACAACGGCCCGATCTATCAGGAAACAGACATGACGCGGTTCCCGGTGGAACCATGGAGCACTTTCACTAATTTAATTTTTTTCGCAACTTTCGTTTATTTCGCGCTAAAAACCAGATTCAGCTACAGAAAGTTCCCCATGATAGTCATTTTTCTGATAATCCTGCTGGTCGGCTGGTTCGGGGGAACTGTTTATCACGCCACCCGCAGCAACAATATCTGGCTGCTAATGGATTATATCCCGATAATGATCATAGTGCTTACGGCAAGCATATATTTCTGGCGCGAACTGGTAGGCAACTGGTTGCTGGTAATGGCCTTTACCCTGCTGCCGATCATTATTTACCGTTTTATTTTTCACCTTATTCCACTGCCGCACTTCGTCTCCATATCGCTCGGCTACACCCTTCTGGCTTCCATTGTCGTCGTCCCGCTTGTCCCGCATTGCATACACCAGGCCCCGGAAGGCTGGAAACTGCTAGTTATATCGCTTATTTCGTTCGCCCTGGCGATCAGCTGCCGGCTGCTGGATAACCGG
>JBAYCO010000480.1:0-3476 GCA_041668685.1 Victivallaceae bacterium
ACCGCAATTACCGGAACCTGGGAATTGATTCTCGGCGGCGGTGACAAGGGAGAAAAGGGCGATCAGGGCGATCCCGGGGAGACCGGAGCCCAGGGCGAAAAAGGCGATGACGGCGATTCCGCCTATCAGGTCTGGCTCGACGCCGGAAATACCGGTACCGAGGAGGATTATCTGAATTGGCTTCGGGTACGCGATGGCTCTCGCCATGAATTCACTCAGGGAGATTTGACTGATAATGCCCTCTCTGTAAGCACACTCATGAATATTGTCGCGGTAGCCGACAACAACGGCGTCCAGTGGCAGTTTCCACAGAACTCTGTCACCTATGGCGCGGATTCGGCGATAGTGGACCTCTCCGGGATCATGGCAATGAAAAACATCACTGAAATAACCGGCACCTGGCAGTTGATCCTCGGCAGCGGGGATAAGGGTGAAAAAGGAGATACCGGGAATACCGGGCCGCAGGGTGAGCAAGGCGAACAAGGTATTCAGGGCCCGCAAGGTGAGCAGGGTGAAACCGGCCCGCAGGGACCGCGGGGAGCCCAGGGAGAACAAGGCGTCCAGGGCGTTCAAGGGGAAAAAGGCGACAAGGGGGATAAAGGAGATACGGGAGCGCAAGGTGAACAGGGCATTCAGGGAGAAGAGGGAGATAGTGCCTATCAGGTTTGGCTGGATGCCGGAAATAACGGAACGGAAGCTGATTTCCTTGCGGCTATCAAGGGAGACAAAGGAGATACCGGAACCCAGGGACCGCAGGGTGAAACCGGACCGAGGGGCGAACAGGGCCCGCAAGGTATTCAAGGCGTCCAGGGTGAACAAGGCTCCCAGGGTGAACAGGGCGTTCAGGGAACTCAAGGTGAAACCGGAGCCCAGGGTGAACGGGGCGAGGACGGTGATTCCGCCTATGATCTGTGGATTGCCGCCGGGAATACCGGAACCGAGGATGATTTTCTTTCCTATGTGAACGGGGAAAAAGTCAGGGTAAATCAGCAGACCGGGACTTCCTATACGCCCGTTCTTTCCGACGCCGGGAAAATCATCGAAATGAACAATGCCGATGCCAATACCGTAAATCTGCCGCTGTATGCGAATACTCCGTTTGAGGCCGATATGGTTTTCGCCGTCGACAGAATGGGAGCCGGAGAGACCGCCATAAGCTGTGACGCGACCGCAAGCATCAACGGCACAGCCGGGGCGACCGTGTACATCCTTACTCAATACTGCGGGGTGTCGGTCCGGGTCTTGTCCGCTGATAACTGGCTGGTTCAGGGAGACGTTGACTGATGAATCCATTGAAATTGATAAACAGATACAGGAAACACAGCAAGGCTGTAAATGTCCAGTTTATCGCGGACAAATCGAGTGCCGCTTTTGTTGTCAAAGCACCTGCCGGGACAACTCTTACGGTCGACTGGGGCGACGGGACGTCCACAGAGGATTTTGCGATGACCGGAAATTCCGTTTCCGTATCACGGGACTACGGCACGGAAGAAGACCGGGGCGTCAAATTCAGCGGAACCGCCAATTCGCAAATAACCTATCTCCAGTGCAAGACCAATTTCAGATATATAAATTTGGCGGAATATACGGAACTGACCTATCTGGATTGCGGATACAACCGGATAACCGCGCTGGATTTGAGCCGGAACGTCAATCTGGTAACCGTCAAATGTGTTAATAATTTTGAATTGGGCTCGCTCATTATCAGCGACAGTTGCAAAACCACGCTGGAAAGGTTGGAAATGTCCAGCGCGGATGGGTTAGCCGCACTTGATTTGAGCGGCTTTACCGCCTTGACATATTTAGATTGCTGGGGTTCAGAAATATTGACGACGCTCAACGTCAGCGGCTGTACGGCTCTGGAAACCTTGAAATGTTTTTCCTGCAAAATCTCCTCCCTGAACGTTTCCGGCTGTACGGCGCTGACGGATTTGGAATGTTATTTCAACCGGATAGGTTCGCTTAATATCAGCACCTGCGCCGCGTTAATAGAGCTTAATTGTTTCGGCAACAGTCTGTCGTCGCTGAATATTTCCGGCAATCCCGCGCTGACGAGACTTGATTACGGCCGCAATAACATCACCAATGTGGATATCAGCGGCCATACCGGGCTGACCGAGCTGGGATTCGCGGAAACCCGCGTGGCGTCTATCGATCTGAGCGCCCATACGGCATTGCTGCATTTAGCGTGCCGGCAGTGTTACAGCCTGACGTCGCTGAATATCAGCACACTTGCAAATCTGGAATATTTCGATTGCTCTCAATGCACGCAAATCACCAGCATCGACGTAAGCCATAATCCGGAACTGAAACACCTGTGGTGCGACGCCATGGGATTGTCCAATCTCAATATAAACAATAACAGCAAATTAGAGTTTTTGTGGTGCCAGAGCAATAAATTCACCTCGGCCATAATAAACTCCCACCTGGCCAAGCTGGTCGCCGGCAACGTCACCACCGGTACCAGAAGCTATACCTCGTTAAGCCAGACGCCCGCGGCGCCGCCCACCGGACAGGGGATTACCGACAAAGCCACGCTGATCAGCAGAGGCTGGAGCGTTTCAACCGATTAAACAAAGGAATATTTCTATGCAAATCCTGAAAGTAAAAAGTATCACCGAATTCGAGTCAGCCGAAATTCCGGCCGGAACACTCTTGGTCTTCCCGGAACAGCAAACCGACGGCTCCTATCTCTGGCGCTGTAAAGACACGGACGGCAACACCGGAACCATCGGTTCAGCCGGAAACATTACCAGCGTCAACGGCCAGACCGGCCCGGACGTAGTCCTGGAACCTTCCGATCTTGAAGCTGTGGCCGAGGATTTGAGTACGGCCTACAGCAGGCCGGATTCATTGCTGGCGCAGATGATGTTTTTTCTGCGTAACGGCGCAGTGAATCTTTACGGCACGCTCAGTGACCTGAAAAATTTCATGGGCGGGTATTTCGCCGACACCGAGCACAGTCACGCCATTGCCGATGTAACCGAGCTGCAAACGGAACTTGACGGCAAAGCCGACGCCGTCGCGTTCAGCGGTTTTCAGGTTATTGTCCAGGGAGAGGCTATTCAATATTTCGCCACGCTTTCGGAAGCCGTAACCTACATAAACACACTTGACCTGAGCAGTCTCCAGAGAGTCACCATTAACTGTGCTCCGGGAACCTACACCGAAACTGAAATTTTTACCATGCCGGAAGTCCCGCTGCGGATGAATCTCAACGGCGCGGCGATCACTTTTTCCGGCGGACTGACGATAAGCGCCGCGACCACCTTGAAGAATGGCGGCATAACCGGCAGCGTGTCGCTTGCCGGCGAACTTATCGCGGCATTCGTTTCATTTACCGGAGACATCTCCGCCGGCTGCGATATGGAACTGATCAACTGCAATGTTGTCGGCAACATCACGGTTGAAAGCAGCCAGTTGCTGATCGCCGGGCGGCTGCAGTTGCGGGGGCGGCTTACTTCCGCCGGGCGCGC
>JBAYCO010000481.1:0-3476 GCA_041668685.1 Victivallaceae bacterium
CGAACAGTACCATAGCGAAATGAAATCCGACCTTAGTTTTGAGCGGATGCCTTCCGGTAAATTTGCGACTAATGCTTTGCTGATTCTGCTCATGATGCTGGCTTTCAATGCCCTGCTACTTCTTGGTCAGTCTGCGTTGAAAATGAAAGAAGCACTGCCGCGCAAGTTCAAAGTCCAGCGTAGACGTTTACGTTCAGTCCTACAGGATTTAATCTATATCGCCTGCAAAAGAACCCGTCATTCAAACTCAATATTTTTAAAATTCGGGAGATATTGTCCATGGTTCGAAGTTTTTCGACAATTGCACATAAAGTTCTGTTAACCAGAAAATTAAGTTCAAGGAGGGATTGAGCCTATAGGAGAAATGCATCAAAAATTGAGATTTTAGCAGAGAAAGCCGTGTGATCGGGGACAAAAAATGAAAATAACTCCCGGTAACGGAAAACAAGCGCTGAAATCAAGTTGTTCGGCTGATTTTTCAGCCGCAAAATCAAAAAAGAAAGAAATCCGGAAATTCTTTCACGGATTCAGGGTTATTTTTAAGGTAATAACGTAAAACACCTGTTCGGTTCCGGCCGTACACAATGAAAATTAATGAATAAATTATTTTATTTTTTACTGGCGGTTAGCGCTGTTGCCTTGGCTCTGCTGGCGGTAAGTTACCGGCCCTGGGAATGGAAATACCCGGACTGTAATGCAAAGTGTGTATCAGGAAGCACAGCGGATTATTTAAACTTTGACGCTCCCGTATGGCGGGAAGTTCAATCATACCCTCTGCAAAGCGCGGTTGCAAACAATACGCCCACAGGAGAAAACGGAAATATAAAATTTATTCATTGCGGTTACGATTTGTTGTTTTCAGCCAAGCTTACCGACTCCAATATTGTCCGGCGTAGTTCAACTATTCCTTCGTTATGCGTCAGCGGAGACGTATTGGAAATTTTTCTGCAAGCCGAAAACCAGTTGTGTTACTGGGAAATACACTTTGTTCCCGACGGGCGAACCAGCATATTGTTCCGTCCGGTAAAGGGAAGTAATTCTGAGCATGTAAAACTCAATGGACTTAAGACAAAAGTCAAACTGGACGGGACGCTGAATCTGGACACTGATCATGACCGGGGTTGGCGACTCCTGGCGGCAATTCCGCTGGATGAATTGTATCGGCGGGGCGCGTCTGTTACGGGACTGCCATTACATCCCGATAAAATTCCCGTCAAATGGAAAATTACAGTCGGCCGCTACAACTATCTCGACCGTAAATTGAAAAATTATGAACTGTCGCAACTTCTCAAGATAACGGCTAAACCAAATTTTCATCAGCAAAAATCATGGGTGCTTCTGCAAATGGACAACTAATATAGTAAATTAACTGTAAAGAGGTTTAAAATGAAAATATCAGAAGACATGCAGCAGAAATTAATATGTCCGTTGACAAAAGGCAGCCTGAAGAAAAAGGATGAATACCTGGAGTCTGTAATCGACTCAGCTATACGTTATCCAATTATCAATGGTATTCCGGTTTTGATAAACGACGAAAAAAGCCTTTTTTCAATTGCAGACTTTGAACAAAAAACAAGCACGACATTTGACTTGGAAAAATATAAAACAAGCAAAATAAGAAAAATATTGAATGCGCTTATCCCTGATATTTCCGCAAATATAAAAGCAGAAAAAAATTATAAAAAATTACGTGAAATTTTGCCGGACAATTCCAAGATTTTGATTATTGGGGGCAGTGTCAGAGGAGAAGGAATGGATGCAATTTATTCAAATGAATCATTTGATATAGTTGGCTCAGATGTTTCATTTGGTTCTTGCACGACACTTATTTGCGACGCCCATGATATACCTTTTGAAGATGAAGTTTTTGATTGCGTTATTATTCAGGCGGTATTAGAGCATGTCCTGGAACCGCAGCGCTGCGTAGATGAGGCATATAGAGTATTAAAACACTCTGGCCTGGTATATGCGGAAACCGCATTTATGCAGCAAGTGCATATGAAACAATATGACTTTACAAGATATACTCACTTGGGGCATCGAAGATTATTCAGGCACTTTGAAGAAATCAGCAGCGGCCCTGTTTGCGGGCCGGGTATGGCTTTAGCCTGGGCCTATTCATATTTTCTCAAAAGTTTTACTTCTCAGCGCACATTGTCACGTTTCTTAACTGTTTTTACCCGTATGACTTCTTTCTTTTTCAAGTACTTTGACTATTATTTAATTGATAAAGCTGGTTCATATGATGCTGCTTCAGGCCTTTTTTTTATGGGGAAAAAAAGTTCCACCATCCTATCCGATAGAGACTTATTAAAGCAGTTCAAGGGCAAAAAGTAAAACTCTAGCAATCGGTTATTCGACGGTTTATGCCGCAAGCGTGTAGCCAAATGTTACAAAAAAATAGTGTTTTCACTCTATGACAAAGTAAAAGACCGCTTTGTATTTTGACCACCGATGTGGGAAGTAAAAGAAAGCTTGCAGCATATCCCCGGAGCCGTTCAAATCCAGGACTTTGATTTCAGGACTCAAAAAGCTAATTGACTGTTTCAACTGGTTAATAGCGAGAACTGTTGTTCTGGCGGCCCAAACCGTATACTTTTCCACTTTGAGGTTAAGCGCAAAGCAAATGTATGGGCAAAAGAAAGGGTAAGAAGTGATGAGAAAAAATCTTGAAAAAGTGCAATTTTCAGGTTAAAGTTGGCTCCCCAAGATAGATTTAATCATAACCTGTTTCACTAAAATAGCATAAATTTTTGCATAACGCAAATATATCCTAATCTTTATATTTTCAAGTGATTGTGCCAAGTGACAATCAGAGAAAAGATAATCCATTTGTATAGCCTAAAAACAATGATATATTTATGTATAAACTTGAATTGGAGAAAGATTATGATAACAGAAATATTTAATATTAAACTAGCTCCCCTGCTTTTATTTGTTCTGATAGTCTTAATTTCTTATTTTTCTCTTATTTTCTTTCTATTGTCAAAAATGAAGAAACGAAGAAAAGAACGTGAGGGAAAATTATATAAAGCATTATCTAAAGGCTTTTCTTTCGGAACAATAACATCCGTAGAAGATGTTGTTAATATTTATAAGGGAATATATCAGTTGGGAGCTGATGATACAAGTTATAGGGCTGACTTGTCCAAAAATCTTCGTAGCTACTTAGCAGAAATAATATCCAGTAGAGATGATAAAGAGGCCGTTTCAGAAATTAAAGGAAAAATCAATTCAATCATCAAAGATATAGAAAAAGAAAGCCCATATGCAGCCCTGCCGGCAGCCGAAAGAAATATAATAATTGACATTCAAAATTTTGCTAATTCAAACAATGAAAATTCCGTTAGAGCTAAATTCAATACTGCTCATTTAACGCTTGAATATTGAAATAATGCTGCTATATTATTTGCAACCCTAACTCAAGGAGGTTGCGGATGGCGCGAACCAAAGCCAGTATTGGAGAACTTCGAAAC
>JBAYCO010000482.1:0-3471 GCA_041668685.1 Victivallaceae bacterium
CTCAAAATATTATAAAAACATTGCATTTGAGCTCTTGTTTTAATATTTTGCTCCAGAGATTATTTAAATAAGACTTACTGCGCCTTTCCGATAAAAAATTGCTCATTACCGGCTTCAAAAACTTTGTATCTTTTAACTCCCATCTTTTCGGCCTCCTTGTTCAGCCAGACCCCGTCGCCGGACTACCCCGTCGCCGGCATTAAATACACTCGTAACGGAATAGAATAATTTTGAACTAGGCAAACAATTTATCCGAAACATCCTGCGGCGTGACGATTCCAAGGATTTCGCCGTTTTCATCATGGACAGCCAACATCCGGCAATTATTCTTTTGGGCGACGGTAATAACGTCCGGCAAAGGCCGGTTTGAATCGATAAAAAACAGTTTTTTCATGCAGGCTGTTACGATCAGTTTATCCCAGGTTTTCTCATTCGTCGAAAAAATTGCGTCGTATATGCTGAATATCCCGATCCAGGCGCCGCGCTTCGATTTGATCGGCAGCAGCGAAACATCATGCTTGCGGCACAGGGCGGCGGCTTCGCTGATTGTCGCAGTAACCGAAATATGAACGATTTTATCGAAAGGATTTACTATGTCTTTCACCCGGAACCGGTGAAACTTCAGCGAGCGGTCCAGAATGTCGGCCGCCTCGGAATCGATGATTCCGGCATTTTCACTGTCCCTGATCAAATAACGGAAGTCATCCCGCATCAACCAAATCGGTTGTGAATCGCGTTTATCCCGGTCAAACACCTTTACGGCGGCGCTCGTAAGCATCGCAATAAGTTTTGAAACCGGATAGAGAACTATCAGCATTACGATCAAAAGCGGCGCGAATAACGAACAGCGTCTTGCCGGAGCCTGCCGAAACCAGTTTTTGGGAATTATTTCAGGGAAGAGCAGGAAAACCGGCAGTATCAGCGTAACCGCCCATGAACAAACGCTTTCCGGCATTCCAGCCGCCAGCGCCACATGTTTTGCCAGGATTCCGGCGCACACCGTACAGATGTTCGTCCCGACCAGCATGGTTGCCAGCATCAGGGCCGGCCGGTCTAAAATATATTGAACTATCGCGGCCCGCCTGCTGCCGTTTCTCACCAAAGTGGCGATACGCGGTTTCTGACAGGAAATAAGTCCGATTTCACAACCGCAGAAAAACGCCATCAGCAAAATAGTTATAACAAGCGCGACTATATAAAGTGTCATTTGCGTTTCTCCCCTGCCGGTTTTTCAAGCTCAACTTCCGTAATGACACAATGAGACAGCTTTTTTACGGTCAGCCTGACGCCGTTTATTTCAATATGGTCGCCAACGGCCGGTAAGCGTCCGAGAACCTCTCCAAACAGTCCGTTCAAACCATTTGACTCATATTGTTCCGGAATGCTGATATCAAAAGCTTCCTCCAATTCAAACAGGGGGATCATTCCGGTAATTTTCCAGGTTCCGCTTCCGGCCTGTTCAAGACTGTATTCGGCTTTGTCATATATGGTTTCAACTTCCCCGATAAGCTGGTTATAAATATCCTTGATGCTGATCATTCCGACTGAGCGGCCGTATTCGTCAACCACCAGCGCTGCGGGAGCCTTTTCCTTTTTCAGGGTTTCCAGGACACGGGTGAGGCTGATATTGGCCGGCACCAGCACTGCCGGGAAAGTACTGTGTTTTTTCCAGTCGTGGCGTTCTTCCGGGGACATCAGGAAAAAATCCCTGGCGGAAAGCAGCAGTTCGGCGTCATCTATATCTTTGGTGATAACCGGGTAAAATTCCTGTTTTTTTTCCTTGATGCGTTCTGCTATTGCTGGCGGCGGAGTGTTTGCCCGTATCGGCGCGAGGTTCACCCGTGCGGTCATAAGTTCCTCGGCGATGAGCCGCCGCAATTCAAATACCGATTCAAGCAATTTCTGTTCCGGCTGGGTAAAAGCGCCCGCCGCCACCGACATTTCGATATACGACGAATACTCTTCCGAGTTCAGCGCCTGCGGTTTACTGCGCCCCATCCGGTCCAGGATCACCGTAAAAAATTTATCCATGGTCCAAACCAGCGGGAACAGGAAGCGGCGCAGATAAAGCACCGGGATCGCGACCGCGTCCGCAATCCGATGACTGTACAGTAAAGCGAGGGTTTTCGGCGCCACTTCCCCGAAAAGCAACAGGACGATCACGGCGAAAACAATGGTGATAACCTGCTCATAAACCGGGTTGATATCCAGATGGCGCTGGAAAAGCGTATCGCTGGTCAGGGCTAAAGCGGTGTTAACCAGCATATTACAGAAAATCAGGGTAATCAGCGTATAGCTGTAGGAATTCAGAAGTTTATATATGGCGCGGCGCCGGTGGTCCGGGGCGTCCCTGTAACTGAGCAGCCGGGCGCGGCTGAGAGAAAACAGGGCCGTTTCCGAACCGGAAAACCAGGCGGACAGGCTCAAGAAAACAAGCAGCAGGATAATCAGAATAAAAACGTTACCGAATATTTCCATACGCTAACAACGTCCTTTGAATTTAAGCGTAACGGAAACAACTGAACAAATCTCAGCCCGGCGCTTTCCCGAAGGGCCAGGGTCCTCTTTGTCGTTTTCGAACATAAAATGTAGATGATACTCCGTATTTCGTTAGAATTACGTCCATAATATACGCACGCAAAAACAAAATTGCAAAAAAGATCGTAATTTACTGCTGAAACCATTCTTTATTACTCGTGTTTTAGAATGCTTGTTTGTCGGCAAATTGTTAATGATTAGGATATTGCGATTATTTTTCATTATTCCGTCTCCCATCGCCTTAATTCCGCCTGTAAACGAGTTTCAAAATATTTATAAAAAAACTTGAAATTAATGAAACTAATCAGTATTGTGATAACTGCCTGATTATGCTGGATAAGCAGTGAAAAAATAAATTTTCATAAGGAAACGAAAATTTTGGCAAGAGACAGTGATTACATTCTTGAGCTCCTTAAAGAATACGGTATAGTTACCGACGAGCAGGTAAAAAAAGGTTGGGAGGAAGTCGAGGCCAGTAATGGTAAACTGGACATCATCGACGCCATGAAAGTGCTCGGTTTGGTTGAAGATGAACAACTGCTCTCCCTGCTGGCAAGCCAATATGGAATGGAAGTCGTCGACTTGTCGACTTATGTATTCCCGGAGGAAGTTCTCTCCGCTTTAACTCCCGATATCGTTACCAATTATCAAGTTGTCCCGGTTATGAAGCATGATAACGTGATTACCGTGGCGATCAGCGATCCCAGCGATGTCGAAACTATCGATTCACTTCGTTATCTTTTGGGGTGCGATGTAGACGCGGTTGCCGCTCCCATGGAGCAAATACAAAAAGTCATTAACGAACACTATGCGGGCAGCACCGACAGTGTGGAACATTATATTGACGAACTGGCGGACGAGGAAGCGGCTTCTGCTCAAATGCTTTCCGGAGCCCTCGGGGACGCCAGCGAAAACTATGCCGAAGACGATACC
>JBAYCO010000483.1:0-3450 GCA_041668685.1 Victivallaceae bacterium
AATTAAGGGTGGCTTGTTCCTTTTCGTACTGTTTTTTATTGTATTCGCTTGCCCGCGTCAGCAGAGTTTGAATCTTTGCCTTGATGCTTTGTCCGGGCGGTAGTTTTTCATTACCGAACGGTGATATCCTGACATTGGCTCCCTGGATTTCAAGACTGCGGTAATTTGTGGGTTCATCCGGAGTCCGTTTTCTAGTCAGGAAAATCAGGTGAGTTGAGAAAGGCGCATACGGCGTCACAAAGGAAGTCCGTGCGTCCATGAGCTGGAGGCGAACCCTTTTGCCGGCGGGGATGTCTCCTTTCAGTGTTTGATAGATATAACATTCATAAGTAGTATAAAGCGTTGGACTCCAGAGATCGGTAAGTTGTTTTTCAACCCGTAGGATGACAATGGCGTCGGCTTTTTTGATCAATTCGTCAAGACCGGGGAAGTCGGCAATCATAACCCCACGGAGGTTCACCGTCCATAAAACGAATGTAATGCCTAAAAGCCTTGTCATTTTTTTCATCATACTTCCCGCACATCTCCCCAAGCTTCCCGGAAACGCTTGTTTAATCTCAAGTTAAAGGTCAATAAACAATTTGGCACCTTCTTTAAAAAAGATAGGTTTTTCTGCGCGTCAAACCCATTCCCGAGCAAATGTTGGATTTATGCTTGAGTTACCAAAATTCAGGCTGTGTTATATTTATCCGACCACACCTGATTTCTGTAATAAATTCAGAGCCGCACTATAAAATTTCTTACTTTGTTCTGTGACTCGTCCGAATCCCAGTTGTTTTGCCGTCTCACGGAAAAGAATGTCCTGCGGACAACTGTGGTATTCAGTAAGAATGAACCTCATGGCGTTGCTGATCTCATGTAATGGAATGTCCTCAATAATACGTTTGGATGAGGCATCGTCATCAGGATAACGGAAAAATTGATACAATAACGGCTCAATATGTTCAGGCCAAAACACTTTTTGTCCAAATTGTCTGGTTTTCGCAAGATCTCTCGGATATGACGCTTCTAAAACTTCAAGGATAGTATTACCGGTACGATTGAATCCCCATTCTTTTACCACCCGCTTGCGCAATAATGCTTCAGTAATCGGACCTTCAGATTCAATGATTCGGAGCATTTGTTCTCGAATCCGCTTGCGATTCCAAGTCTCATAAAAATCTTCCTGCCGGTACGTATGTTGCCGGGACACCGATGGATAAACTTGTGCAAATTCACATGTTGGAGATGCTTGGATCGAACAATCTGATTCAGCCGGCTCGTTCAAATCCTCCTGATCGATGTCAATTCTGGCAGCATCCTGAAAGTTATCATTAATTCTTTCAGTGGAAGGAGATGATTTAGGGAGTGGTTCGGGTTCGGAAAGAGCATTTTCTACAGCCGTGATAAGTTGTTCCTGAGTTCTTTCCCGATCATGCCACCACGAAGTTGACCATACCCGATGAATTCTCCATCCCAAGTTTTCCAGCACCATTTGGCGTAATCGGTCGCGATCTCTTGCTGTCGCAGAACTGTGATATGCCGCTCCATCACATTCTATTCCAAGGACATAATGACCCGGTTTATCTGGTAGTGTTATAGCCAGGTCAATACGATAACCGGAACATCCGACCTGAACATGAACCAGATAACCTTTCCCCCGAAGAAATTCAGCTACTTCCTGCTCGAAGCATGAATCATAATCACTGTATGACGCGTCCTGGATGGTGCCAGTCAGATGTGCCGCGCCTTTTTCCGCATAATCAAGAAAAAATTTCAAATGTGCAGCACCGGTTGCACTGGTACGACTTAAATCAATTTGGCTTGAATTGATAGATGAAAAGATTATTATTTGTTCCTTGGCCCGGGTTATTGCTACATTCAGACGGCGTTCGCCGCCAGCCCGATTAAGCGGACCGAAGTTCATTGAAATCTTGCCGTTTTCATCCGGCCCGTAACAGATAGAAAAATAAATGATATCGCGTTCGTCGCCTTGCACATTTTCAAGGTTTTTAACAAAAACCGGTTCAGTAATATCCGACTGGAAGAACTTTTCTATTGCAGGATACTTTCGGCGGGCATCATCCAGCAAATCTTCGATAAGTATTTTTTGCGCCTGGCTGAAAGTCACAATTCCTATAGAACGATTGGCGCATTCAGGAGCCGATAATTGTTTAACCACATGATCCACAAGATGCTGGGCTTCTTTTTTATTAGTTCTGGATTTACAACGGTCATAAAGTCCATCGGGTACAAGATGGTATTTTACTCCCAGATGTTCACCATGTTTCGCGGCAGGAAATGTAAGCAGTCTATTATCGTAATAATGATAATTGCTGAATGCAATCAGCGATTCATGCCGGCTGCGGTAATGCCAGCGCAAATGGGATTCGTCAATGCCCGAAGCAATGCATTCGTCAAGAATACTTTCAAGGTCTTCAATTTCATTTTCTTCAGATTCGCCGTCATCGTTTTGACGTTGAAAAAAGTTTGTTGGGGGCAACTGTCTGGGATCCCCGACTACGATCAGTTGTTTACCCCGGGCAATAGCGCCTATCGCGTCCCATACAGGAATCTGAGACGCTTCATCGAAAATTACGATATCGAAGTTAGACTGGTCGGGAGGCAAGTATTGCGCTACCGAAAGAGGACTCATAAGTAAACATGGCTTTAAGCTTGGAAGTATTGTAGGTATTGCTTCAAGTAATAACCTTACAGCTTTATGTCTGGCCCGTTTTTCTATTTCCCGCTTTAAGGTTCCCAGTTCGGTGCCAGTTGGACATTGCCCTTTGCGTCCGTGCGGCATTTGTGCGGCAATTCTGGATATAGTCAGCTTTTGAGTCAAATCGGCATAACGTTGGTCCAGTTGAATAAAGCGCTCGACCAGACGATCATGATGGTCTCCGAGAAAATCACGCAATACCGGAACCTGACCAATCACTTCGTTTATGAATTTTTCACGAAAACGCTTTTCGAAAGCTAAACAAATATGCTGTGGTTTCAGCGTTCCGGCTTCGGAGGCGGTTATCAAAGTATTAAGGTCAAAATCAACCGCTTTTTGCCTGGATTTCAACCATAAACTCCAATGACGCAGGTATTGGCTGTTACGTATGATTCCGTTAGCGTACTGGCTGCTTTGAACCAGAATATCTGTTTGCTGTTTTTTAAATTCAGGCGCAATGTCGAGCTTGTCAATAAAATTGTTTAGCGCATCCTGAAAGTCATTCCATCCCTGAAACAAGGTATTGATTTGTTGCCGCATCGGGCAATTTTCTCCAAGTAAGTCGTCAGCCTGTGAGAGTAATTCTCCAACTTTAAGTCGCATGGAGTTTAACACAGCGGCGTCACCATTAGAGACAATACTGCTCATTTAATATAAATAACTGGTTTATGCGGGGCGACTTTACTTGCAAAATCTTTTTTGATTTGCCAATTTTTCATCTTTCGCTTGACTGCGCGTTCACGGGACAG
>JBAYCO010000484.1:0-3438 GCA_041668685.1 Victivallaceae bacterium
CAATTCCAATTAATGAGTAAAAGGAGGAATCCATTATGAAAAAGAAAATAATATTGGCCGCCGCGATTCTGACCGCCGTCAGTGTTTTTTTCCAGGCCGATGTCAGGGCCGATGAAAAAACCGGTCGGGAGATCAAGGAAGTCCTCGGAGATTTGACCGAGGAACTCAACGCCGCACAGCAAAAAGTCGCAAAAATAGAGGAAGAACGCATAAACCATAAGAACGCCGCCGCGCAGAACCTGCTGCCGGAAAGAGCCCAGGCCCTTAAAGACCTGGAAAAACTCTCTACTCGCTATCACGAGGAAAAAGCCCCGGCGGAACGCACGAAACTAGCCAAACAGATCGAAAGTAAAATCCTGAAAACATCGGAACTGGGTGCGGATTTCGTAGAAACCATAAAAAATGACCTGGTGTATCAGGATAAACAACTGGCGGTCATTCAGGAAACTCTTTCCGGAGTCATCCTGAAAATGGAGAAACTTGCGCTTCTTACGGCTCAAAACAATAAAGGAGTTTCCGCCCAGGACGCAAAACCGCGGGCCCGCCAAAGCCTCCAGAATCTCGCCAAAATGGTTGAAGTACTGGCCAAAAAACATAACAACAGCCAGCAATGGGGTTCCGTGCGCAATACAATTATGCTTCAGGACAAGCTCCTGCGCTATAATTCACTGGCCCAAGGCAAAATAGAGTTGATGCTGGAAAACCAGAAGAAACTCTATGAACAGGTTCTGTCACAGGTAATAGTCGCCCGCGGCGGCCTTAAAGCCGAACGCCAGACCTTGCTGCAAATCACGATAAGCGACCTGGCAAAGTTCATATTGCGCAAAACCGCCAACCTGCACCTCGGCAACCAGAGCGTCCTGCAAATCGGCAAAATCGCGTTTCAGGATTCAGTAGTGCGCCAGCAGAAACTGGAAAGCTATATGAACCAGGACCAGGATATCGGCCTGACGATCAATTCGGGAGAAGACGTGTCCAGCCAGACAGCTTCTTCAGACGTCTCCTCCGAATACGAAAAATACCTCAGCAGCAATATAAATTAAAAAAGCTGGGAGCGCCGGTCATCAGACCGGCAACAGATAACTGATAACTGTAAAAAGGAGATTGCAAAATGAAAGCGTTAATAATGACAGTTGTTACGGCCCTGGGTATCGTTTTCTGCACGGTCACGGCTGAAGCGGCGAGCAACACCGAGCGTCTGGTCCAGTCAATCCGTCAACAGCAGAAAGCCGCCGAAAAGCAAATCGTAGAAATGTGGATGTCCGGAGACCGGGGCAAAAAATTCGAACTTGTCCTCGCGGATTACGTCGCCCGTGAAGTGCGTTACCGCGCCATGACCGGCGAATCCGATACGGGAACCCTGCTTTCCGCGGTAAACCGGAACCAGAAAGCCGATCTCGAAGATCCGCAGAAACTCGGACGCCTTATCGTTCTGGAGTATTTCAAACGCAAAGGCGTAGACTTGCAGGATAAATCCTTCGTCAAAGGCTCTTACCGTATCGGCCTGAGATAAGACGGTTTAACTTATTACCATGGAGGGTACCCTGATGTTCTTGAATAAATGGCTCGCCCGCGTTGCCGGGATCATTATCGGAGCAGGCATAATAATAATGTTCAGAAGCAGTATAAACTTCAAAGAATTATTATTCACGACCTACAACAAAGTCGGCATCACCATTATCGCCCTGCTCCCCCTGGCAATCTGGGCAGTATATGCCGCGATACAAGCGGAAAAACATAACGACATCACCCTCTCGTACATCGGCACCACCGCCCAGCGCGTAGGCCTGCTCGGAACGGTTATCGGCATCGTAGCCGCAACCATAGCAATCGGCAACAAACTCAACACAGGCGCCGCCGCCGCAGTCACCGGGGCTCTCCCGGCAGTCGGACAGGCCCTGATCAGCACAGCGGTGGGATTCGTGATCGCAATAAGCTGCGATTTCTTCAGGTATATAAATATCCGTCAGGAAAAACCGGCAAAGGAGGAGTAAAAATGTCATTCCTGAAACATGCGGCAAAGTCTTTCGACTCCAACGGCACTGAAGGCATGCTGGATGTAATTCTGGGCTGCACCCTGATATTCATACTGCTTTCGAGCCTGATCCAGGCCGATCAGGCCCAGGCTCAGGAAAAAACCCTCCCGGCAATGAACCTTACCAAGTCAAGTTCGAAACAGGCCGGTTCGAAACAAGTAAGCAAAACCAGCATAAGCATAAAAAAATCCGGCAACGGCATGAAATTGTACCTCGACTCCGAAGAGGTGTCTTTCGCAAATCTCAAAACCAAACTGCAAAACCTGAGCGGAGTAGGACAAATCGCTCTGCGCCGGGACAAGGACATTCCCTGCGCCTGGGAAGACCAGATCATAATCCTGTGCCGGGATACAGGCATAGACCGGGTGTCAATCGTCGTCGCAACAGGAGAAAAAAGATTATAAAAGTTGTGAGTTGTGAGTATCTAACTTAGGAAGAATTAACCATGATCTCGTTAATAAAAACATTTACATTCTGGCTGATAACCGGTATCATTATCACCTTGCTGGTAACTATGGTACTGCCGAAACTGAAATCGAAAACAATCGAGGAAATTCCCGGACGCCAGGAAGCCCTGCGAATCATACAACAGGCTAAACTGGCAGTTAAAAACCTGCGGGAAAATCCGGCCAAGGCCCTGACTCCCGCCCCTGCCCCGGCTCCAGTTCAGGCTCCGGCCGAGGAAAAGCAGCTTGACCGGCAGGTTACGGAAACGCCTGTCCCGCAATTGGCCGATGATTCGCTCAAAGAACGCGACTCCAGGCTTTTCAAACGTCAATGCGCCATTTTAGATGACCTCCTGTAGTCGCAGGTGCAGCCTTGCACCGCGACCCCGGCGCGACCCGACGCGGGTGCAAGGCTGCACCTCGCGCTACTTAAGGCGCAAAATATAATCAAAGTCAAAATAACAAATTTTAAAAAAATGATTCCGTCAAAAATGATTGACTTCCACTTCGCTCAGGCTCAGTCTGCGCAAAGTCTGTCAAAATAACAAATTCCTATAATACACAAGTTTATTGAATGCAAGGAATTTCTACTATGAAACGCAATACCGTCAAAGTCCTGTTTATAACGTTCTCCGCCCTGGCCGTCGTATTTTTGCTGCTGGTAAATCTCAGCAATGCAATCCCGGCCAGTAAGCCAACGCCCGTCAACAGGGAAATCGGTGTTGACCTGGTAGTCGAAAAGACTAAAACTCAAAAATTTTCAAATCCATCGAAGTCGCAGACTATATCCAAACCCAAACCGGAACCCGGCAAAGCCCCGGCAATTGAATCTTCTTCCGTCAAGCAGATTGCACAAGGGGCTTTGCCGCCTGTCAGCGCCAATTACCGGGAAAACCTCGGTTTCAGGAAATACGCCGAAGAAATGGGCGGCAGAGGAGCGAAATTCTATATCCTCG
>JBAYCO010000485.1:0-3434 GCA_041668685.1 Victivallaceae bacterium
AACGTCAAATGTTTACAATTTCATCCATGCGGAGATCGCCGAAAGTATTACCGACGCTTCTTCTTACCTTACCGATGTCTGTCCCGGTTTGGCCCTGCCGTGTTGTTCCCGAAACGAACTCTACGCCGTACCGCTCTTTTTTTCCCCGGTTTTTGTGGTCTATAATAAAAAAATTATGAAAGACGCCGGAGTAAATATGCCCCGCACATGGGATATGGATACTTGCGTTGCCATCGCGGACAAACTGACAAACAGAAGCTCCTGCAACAGAAGGTTCGGATTCGTGCTTTCCCTGTCTCTATACCGGTTTCCGGCCCTGATCGCCGCTTTCGGCGGAAATTTGCGGAATTTGCCGGGTTCTCTGGAAGGCATAAAAAAAGCGCTGGATTTTTCAATGGCTCTGTTTGACAAAAATATTTCTCCGTTCATTCCCGACTGGACGGCGGATAACAGTGACCGTTTCTGTTTTACCGAAGGCTATGGCGCCATGCGGCTGGAAACTTTTCATGGCCTGAGAATAAGGGATCGGCTTGCTTTCGAATGGGATTTGATGCAGTTGCCCAGGGGGGAAAAAAACGGCAGTTCGTGCTTTGCCGCCAATTACGCCGGGATTCCCAAAATAAGCGGGAACAAGAGTTTCGCCAGGGAATTCATAAGTCACCTGTTTTCGGAAAAAACGCAGAAAAACATCAAGCGCAAGCATTTCCTGCTGCCGGCGCGAAAAAGCGTCTGTGACGATAACTTTATTACGCCCGACGGTTTCTGCCCGGCGAATTATTCCGGAATAAGGGAAGAGTTCCGGGATATGCAGCCGATCCATAATTTTTTCATTCCCGAAACCAAAAATCTGTTTACAAAAGAAATGTTCCTGTTCTTCAATAAGATAAAAAGTTCTATTGACGTTCTCAAAACCTTAAAGGAGGCAATAAAATGAAAACGCTCATAAAACATCGCATCGACCCGGGAAATAATAATCCCTGCAAAAATTTCACCCTTATCGAGCTCCTCGTTGTGATCGCTATAATAGCGATCCTCGCCGCAATACTGTTGCCGGCGTTGAATAATGCAAGGGCAAAGGGAAAAGAAATCGTTTGTGTGAATAATCTTAAACAATTCAGCACAGTTAATATGCTGTATGTAGCAGATTGGGATGGCTGGCTTCCTTACAGTGTGGAAGATAACAAGCTATGGGATTATCTTTTAATGCCATATCTAAATTATCCTCAGGCTGTTGCAACGGCTAATGCTAAAGATGGCTACAGTGTTTTTCATTGTCCGAGCGGAATACCAAATCCCGCAGTTAATTCCTATAGGCAGCGAGGATATGCTTATAACCAACGAATAGCAGAAAATTATCATGGTATTATGGCAAAGTTAGTAAAGATAGAAACTCCGCATGATACCGTTTTAATGATCGATATGCATGGAGGTGATTCTTATCCCAACAGGGAACTGTATACTTTCCCAGGCACAAAAAATTTACCATCGCTAGCTCCAATATGGAAAAAAGACAAGGTTCAGTATATCTGCTATCGGCACTTAAATAAAAGCAATGTTTTATTTGTTGATGGCCATGCTTTTTCTTGTGTAAAAGGTACCTATAGTGACAACCCTGCCGGTTATGGTTTGGGATGGATTCCACTTGGAACAAGATGGCAAAATGAAGGGCCTGTATTTTAACTCACATTTCGGAGTTCGGGAATATAACGTAAGGACTTACATATAAATACTTTTATCCTGATTTAATCTTGTTTTTCGCGGTCTGGGATATTCAAGCAATGAAATATTCGCAGACCAGTAGGAGCAGCCTGCTCCGCGACAAAGACGTTCGCCGGGCTGAGTCGCCCGACCATACTAAGCGCAAAGGTCGCGGTGCGAGGCCGCACTCGCGACTTGTCGGCGGAAGATCAAACGGAAAATCGGAAAGTTAACGGCTCTGAGCTGACCGGAACGAACCCCGAAATGTGAGTTTTAAATAACTAAAACGTTAATTACAATTAACCATATATTAGCTAGATCAAAGGAAATGGGAAAAATGGATGTTGGCAGGTCCAAAGAGAAAATAATTATGGATGTAGCGGGGCCTTTTTTGATAAGCTCTAAAGAACAAAGAGCGGAATATATGCATATTCATCCAAATATCAGGAAAATGCCTAATGGTCGTTTAATTCTAAGCATTAACAAAGACAGAGATATTCATGATAGCGAATTTTTTACTTTGATGAGTGATAATCTAGGCAAGACCTGGAAAGAAACAGATGATCATTGGCCGATAGCAAAATATCCCGGCGCCGGTACGAGTTTTAATATTAATGATGAAGATGTTCTGGCTTCACTGTCTTATTCTTTTGAAAGCGAGAAAAAAGGTACTTATATTCTTCCTACGTGGTTTTCCCGCAATGGAGGAAATACTTGGGGAGAAATGCAAGCATGTCAAGTAGAAATACCACATGTCGAGCCTGTTGATATTTATAATTCATTGGACCGAGAAAGGCTTAAAGCTAAAATAAACGGTCCGGCGGAAGCGAAAGACGGATTTTTCAAGACTGCTCCTCCCGCGAATTTACAAGTCCTTTTTGAAAAATTTTCCAAAAAGCGGGCTCCGGGCATAAGTACAATGATCAAGATCTCTGATGATCATATACTTGGCCTGGTAACTCTTAGATGTGGAGCTGATGAACAATGTTCAGTTGCCGTAGTTGAATCTAAAGACAAAGGACATAGTTGGCAGTTTGTTACAATAGCGGCACGTTTTCGAGAAAGTTATATTGACAAAGCGTACAGAAGACCTGATGGCTCGATAAGAAAAGTTGACGGTTTTTGCGAGCCGTCTATGATAAGATTTGATGACGGCGAACTCCTGATGATGCTCAGAATGGGCAGTTATTATCCATTGTATGAAATTCGCTCTAAAGATAATGGAAGAAGTTGGTCAAAACCCAAAAAAAGTTCAATTACCGGAATTTTGCCAAGATTGGTCAAGATGCAAAACGGAATAGTTGCTTTAGCTGCAGGAAGGCCGAATATAACGGTTAATTTCAGCCTGGACAGAGGACATAGCTGGAAATATCAAATAAAAATTTTTGAATCATCAGGTGTAAATACCTCTACCTGTAATACTGATATGATTGAATTGGAGAACAGATTATTGCTTTTTTATGATTTAGGTAACGAAGATAAAAATATTAAAGATACTTGGCTAAGGTATCATCAAAACAGCAAAATAATAGCTTATTCCATTGGCGTAGATATACTGTATTAACTTGAAAATTTAATATAAATACTGCAGCCGGGTAGGCCGGCTTTCGATGAAAGCGGCAAAGAGCAACGGTATATGGCATCGCAACGTTTCAGTTCGCCGGTCTCATCGAGACGCGGCGCTACTTGGGGCCACAAATCAAATATAAGAAAAGTTTAAAATTAAACCTAAAACA
>JBAYCO010000486.1:0-3428 GCA_041668685.1 Victivallaceae bacterium
AGCAACGGGGCCAACTGTAGATATCTGGATTTGCATGTGGAATGGGTGGATTGGCATAAAATGGGGTATTACTGGAAGTCCATCGATAATCATGTTTATGAATATTATCAGCTGTTTCCGCTTCCATAGACAGGATTATATTTTCTGAAGACCAGTTATTCCGCCGCCTGAACAATGACGAAACACAATGAGGTTTTTTTGCCAATTCTAGAGAATATATCCATGGAAAATATAAAGAGTTACATTCTGCATGAGCAGTTGCTTGTACCGAAAACGGAACAAAAACCTCGTTCGGGGGAGGGGGCCGCGATACTTTTGCCCGGCGGCGTGATTTATTTGGTTTATTGCGATTTCCAGGGACCGCATGATCATTCAAGGGCGGATATTGTAAAAGTGATCTCAAAGGATCAAGGCAGGAACTGGAGCGAACCGGAAATTCTGCAATCCTGCGTCGAAGGGCAGAACGTTATGAGTCCGGGGCTTCTGCGTCTGGATAACGGGAATATTGCTTTTTCCTTTATGCAAAAGACTAATGACGGTAATTGTCTGCCGTTCTTCCGAACCAGCTATGACGATGCCGGAACCTGGACCGAGCCGCAATTAATGATCTCGCAGCCCGGATATTATGTAGTTAACAACGATCGTCTGTGCCAGACTTCATCCGGACGTATTATTCTGCCTTACGCATATTCTCCAAACGTAGGGCTTGTTGAAAAATCTGAATGCGGCGTCATTTACTCAGATGATTACGGAAAAAACTGGACTCCGGGAAAACAACAGATTAAGATCAACCGGGAAAATGTCAGGACGCCGTTATCGTTAGCCGATAATTCAGGGAATATCTGGCGGCAGACGCTGGATGCGGGAATATTTTGCCAGGAACCGGGGGTAATTGAACGTGATGACGGTTCGCTGTTGATGTGGGCGCGTACCAACGGCGCTTATATGTATATGGCGGTCAGTAATGACGGCAGCGATACCTGGAGTGATTTTCAGGCAGCACCCGATATTATTTCTCCGGTTTCTCCGCAGAGTATCAAAAAGATACCCGGAACTGGCCGGATGCTTTGCGTTTATAATGACCATAGCGATTTCAGGTACGGTGAAACTGAATGGAATTGGCGTACCCCGCTGAGTTTGGCGGTCAGTGATGACGGGGGACGCAGTTGGCGGCGGATTGGAGATTTGGAGTCTGACCGCAGTCACAGTTATTGCTATACCAGTATTTTATTTCTTGAAGATTCCGTGTTTTTTACTTACTATCAGTCAGTTGAGTGTGAGAAAGACGGGCAGATGCTCAGGAGGAATTTAGCATCCTTAAAAATCAAATGCGTTCATATGGATTTATTTAAGTAATAAATAACAGAAGGAATAACTCAAATGGATTTAAGGGTTATAAGGGCAAAAAAGATCTTTTCAAACGAAAAACACAATGCGTTTACAAGCATTGCCCGGTTGAATAACAAAATTTACATTGTGTTTCGTACAGCGGAAAATCATATGTCAATGGATGGGACGATAACTGTTATTTCATCTGGCGACCTTAATGAGTGGAAAGTAATAGCACAGATAAAAAAAACGTCTTTAGATTTACGTGATGCGAAAATCATACAGTTTAAAAATAAATTATTTCTCTTTTTTGCGGGGAGATATGATCATTCGGCTAAAAGGCATAATTTTATGTGCTGTTCCGATGATGGTAAAACTTTTTCTTCTCCGATTGATCTTGAAGGTATTTCCGATGGTTATTGGTTGTGGAGCATAAGTGCGTATAATAATACTTTATTCGGCGCCGCTTACTACAGGAATGAAAAAGGGTTTCAAGTATCTCTTTATCAAAGCGCTAATGGAATTAATTGGGAAAAAATGATTGACTTTCCTTTTCCTGGAGGCGAAACTTTTATTGATATTGACTCTCAGGGAACCATATGGGCCTTGTCGCGTGATGATAATTACGGATATTTACCGATGTTGTATTCAATTAACGCGCCATATAATAAATTCGATAAAATCCAACGCCTTCCGATTCGTTTGCAGGGGCCAATGATAAAAAGATTGCCGAATGGATGCCTGATTGCCTGCAGGTGTTGGGATTATCCGGTTAGACATAATACACGAACAGATATCTTTTGGTTAGAAGACGGAAAAGAAATAGAACTCCTTAGAACTCTTCCAAGCGGCGGAGATACGAGCTATGCCGGCGTAATTGAAATGGGAAAAAACAGAATATTGATGTCATATTATTCATCTCATGAATATAAGATGGCTGAGCCTCATGAAAATGATCTTTTACTGACAAAAGACACTGCTTACGCAGAACACACTACTAACGCGGATATTTTTTTGGCGGAAATTTCCTATAAATAATCGATAGTTTCAAATTTTTAAATATTGACGAGAGTGGTAAATTTGCAGTTTATCTAAAAAAGCTGTAGTTAACCTTTAGCAGAAAAGACTAATAAATACCAGGATGACGATGTAATGAAAGTAAATGACAAAATCAATCGATTTGAAAAGAAGCAAAATTTCTTCAGGGGAAGCAGCTTATCGGGACTAAACTTTTACGAAACAATGAAAAAATATTTTATCGCAGTTTTTATTTTATTGATGTTGACGGGGCTTTCTGCTAAAGCGAATGTCCACAAGTTTGCTGACGGCTATAAGATTTATGTCAACGGCAGGGGAAACGCCGATGAAAAAAACGTCAGAAGTTTTGCCGCGGAAGAATTGCAAAAACATCTGGAACTGGTATTTGGAAAAAAGGTGGGAATTGAAACGGTAAAACAGGCTCCTGGAGCGACTGCTGGTAAAGGTCTTAACTTTATTATCGGATTCAAGCCTTCCGACGGAAAAGACGAGCATAACCAGGATAAGTCCTACTATGCCGTTCGCGGTAATAATATCTACTTCTGGGGATATATAAAAGTGGTAAAAGATATTTTTTACTATGCGACAAAACGCGGGCCTTTGAATGCGCTTTACTGTTTCCTCGAAGACAAGCTGGGGATAAAATGGATTTATCCCGGAGAAAAAGGCATTGCATTCAGGAAACAAACTTCTATCGAACTCGCTGACCGCCTTGATTTTGCCTGGGAACTGCCGTATGAAATGTGTAAAGTGAGAATGGGTCTATGGGCGAATGACAGCGTACAGTCTATGAATAAGTTCGTCCCCGAAAAATTAAGGCTTTCCCCGGAATATATGGATGGCGTGGGGAAAGAAAATCTGCTCTGGGCAACCCGGATGCGGCTTGGAGTCAAAATCAAAGTACCATATGGACATGCCTTTACCCGGTGGTGGGATGAATACGGCAAGGCTCATCCTGAATATTTCAATTTGCTGCCGAACGGCAAGCGTAGTTTGAATCCATATTCCTGGCAGGGCAATTCTCCGGAAGGGGTTTCGGTTTGCGCCACCAGTGACGGACT
>JBAYCO010000487.1:0-3423 GCA_041668685.1 Victivallaceae bacterium
TTAAATAGTAGCTCAAGCGTCTCGCTTGAGTCATGAACGGACAGACGTTAACTGGCCACCGACACAACCGGGACGGTTGTGCTACTATCACGCAAAGCAGCACATTCAGCCTCAGGAAAAGACTGAGGCATTACTTAAAATTGTAATTATCCTGTTTTTAATTTAATCCTAATATTGACTTTTTCCAGCCTGGATGTATAATTATTGCATTTGTTAAACAAATCAAACAAAAAAAAGACAAACTATGAAAGAACTGAATCGAGAAAACATTTCCGGGATATGGTCGGCGACACCTACGCCGTTTACGGAAAATCTGGAACTTGACGTTGAAGCTGTTCCGCGTCTTGTAGAACACCATTTGCGACTAGGGGTCAAGGGTTTGTTTCTTGGCGGCACCAGCGGAGAGGGCCCCTGGATGAGCGATTCCATGCGTGTTGAGCTGGCAAAAGAAATCGCCGCAAGCAATCAGGGCCGCATGCTACTGGCGTTTCAGGTAACGGACAATTCGGCCATGCGGATTATTGACAATATCAAACGCATTGAAGACAGCGGAATTGATATCGCGGTGATCGCGCCGCCGTACTTCCAGATAAACGCCTCCCAGGAATACCTCAGGGACCTCTATATCGAAGTCATTGAACGCAGTTCCCTGCCGGTCGGAGTCTATCACCGCGGCAAACATTCGTCGGTTATGATCGAAACCGCGACGCTGGAAGAAATTATCCTGCACCCGAAAGTCGTCCTGATAAAAGACAGCTCCAGCGATCCCGCAGCCCGCGAAATGATCTGCGCCGCCGTCCGGAAACGCAAAGATAAACTTTTCGCCCTTAACGGAAATGAGTTCGACAGCGTACCTTATGCGGCGGCCGGATATGACGGGTTCCTGTTCGGCGGAGCCTGCTTCAATGGTTACATGGCAAATCAAATATTCAAACTGGCGAAGGCCGGAGACCTGAAAGGCGCCCAGGCAGTACAGGATCACATGAACGCGGTTATGACAAAAGTTTTCGGCGGCGAAGGCATCCCCTGCTGGCTGGCCGGACAAAAACAAATGATGGTGGAACTGGGCGTATTCAATACTTGCAGAACCATTATCAATTACCGGATCACCGAAGAATGCGTCAGGAACATAAAAGAAGTAGTCAAAGAGGAAAAGGCATACTTACTGCCGTAAAGGATTTCATTATGCGTTACCAGGAAACAGGAGAACTTCATAAGGATTTTCACGGCGCAACCCTCATGTCGGCAAATTATATCGTTAAAAACTACGGCATCGGCGCCCTGCGTGAAATAATGTTCCGTACCGGTACTGAAGTGTACCGGGAAATCAACCAGCGCTTAAAAGCCGGAGACACCAGTGAACTGATCGATTTCAAGGAATACTTCCTGAAACGCGAAGACGGCAAATTCACGCTGACCCGGCAGGAAAACGGCCTGTTCGAACTGCTCGTAAGCGAATGCCCGATGGAAAAACACATCAAAGGTCTGGGCATGGAGATCAACGAAAACTTTTATCTACTGAACAAGTTTCTCAACGAAGCGCTGTGCCATGACACGCCCTACGAACTCAGTTACGAACCGCTCGGCAACGGCGTCACCCGTGAACTCCTGAGTTTTAAAAAAGGAGAAAATTCTCATGCTGCCAAGTGATCATTTCGTCAGATTCTATAATGAAGTATTTAAATACCTTGAGGAACAGGGGCCCGGACACCTGGAAAAATACTGGCTGGAAATCAGCCGACATCAGGAAAAACATTGCCTGGAAAATTTCCGCAAAAACGGTTTAAAAGGAATGTATGATTACTGGGAACACATCCGGATCGAAGAAAACTGCGATATGACTTTAGAGTTAAGCGCCGACTGCTTAAACCTGACTATGAATAAATGTCCAAGCTTAAGTAAAGTACTTGACAATGACGCGGCTCCCAGCAGGCGGTACTGTGAACATTGCCCCGGATGGGTCGGACCTATGATCCGCAAATCCGGACACTATTGCATTTATAACACCGGCAAACCGGACGTGCCGACGTGTGAATGCCGGATATATGCCGATAAAAACAAAGCTCTCGCTAAAATGCGGGAGCTAAAAGACAAAAATATCGAATTTAAAAGTTATATCGACTGAGCGGTTGAACTCATTTTTATGTCGCGTCATTCGCTCCGATTCAGGTTCAGATGCGCAATGTTGAAGTTACGTGTTTGTAGTACCGCTTTTAAGCGGAATCTTCTCAATAATAACGTTGGCTGTTCCGCCTGAAGGCGGGACTACAAACATATAACTATTATCAATCCCAATTGGTCAAAATAATAAATTCCTCTACTCATTAATAAGCGGCTATCACCGGAACTTCGTCGTCGCCTTCCCACCAGTACAAATCATCCTGAGCCTGGGCCGGAACCGCAAAGAAATCCAGATGGCCGTCGAAAAAACAAACGTTGGCCCTGCCATTATGCCAAAGCACACGGTCACTTTCAACCGCACAGGCTTCGGTAAATACGATCAGGCTGGAAGGCCTTTTTATCCGGCTCATTTTCCTGTCCCGGAAATACCAGTTGAAAGCATAGGAATTGCCCACTTGTTCGAACTTGGGTGAATTATTCCAGCCGGCCAGAGGAGTCACATCATCCAGACAGCGGAATATCGCGATATTATCATTCACATAACGGTTCAGGGGACGGGGCACATAATGTTCAAACAAGTCCCCCTGCCCGCCGTCGTAAGTATTACCGTTTGAACGGCCTCCGTAAACATAACGGTCCATATAATACTTTGGATCAGTCTCCACTCCCCAAAACATGTGATCATCCCAGTCGCTCAAATACATGGCAAAACCTTTATAAATGGAAGTAAGGTTGTTGGCGCAGGCCGAAGCTTTGGCTTTCTGTCTAGCCGAATTGAGAGCCGGAAGCAAAAGCCCGGCGAGAATGGCAATAATCGAAATCACCACCAGCAATTCCACAAGCGTAAAATTAGATCTTTTACCGTACATAATTAGACACGTCCGTTATTTAAGCGTTATAATCCTATGCGACTGTTCCCACATTCCGTCCTATAATGATATATCTTAAGGACTTAAAAATCAATCCCAAAGCCTTGTTTTCAGTGGGTGCGACTATAGAATAATGTCATTGCCATCCCAAACCAGTATCAAGTTGTTTTTGCCTTATTTTGAGCTTGGGAAGTTTATTTTTCCGAATACCCCATTTCCCGTTTTACATCTATCGCCGCATTGTGCGTTTCCTGAAGGGCGAGTGTCCTCACGAGCCGAAATACGTTCAACGTCTACGGCTCGACAGAGTCTCGCCCTCCACAAATTTCGTATCTCCCGATTTTCTATAGGATGGTTCTGGAATAATGTAAGAAGTCACAACTCAATACAGCTCCGCAGGAGCGATTTTTCCTACTCGCGAGGAATGCCGGAA
>JBAYCO010000488.1:0-3414 GCA_041668685.1 Victivallaceae bacterium
AACGCAAAAGCGCCCCGGTTTTAAGCTCCAGCATATGAAGAACCTCTTCGGATGAAATATTCTGCCATTTGCGCATCGGGAATTCAACATCCAAAGCTTCCCCGGAAATCAGTTGGCAGCTGCCGAAATGCAGCAGACGCTGCGCCAGAGCAACGGTCAACTCGGATGACAAACCGTGCTGAGCGGACTTCAAAATAGTGTTCAACGCCCACCCCTGCTGTATATCCCCGGCCAGGATTGCGAAACTCTGCCCGAATTTGTCCGAAGCGAGATCACCGCCGTCAAATTTATTAGAGGCAAACAAACGCAAATCCTCGTGGGTGGTCAACTGGCCGCGCCGCATCCGGTCCTCGTCGATTATATCATCATGCACCAGAGTCCAGTTGTGAAACAATTCAGCCGCAACCGCAGGATACAGGGCTTTGTCCGTATCCCCGCCAAGCAGCCCGCAACACCAGAGAAGCAGCGCCGGACGCAAACGTTTCCCCCCGCGCAACGGATAATCCATTACCGTGGCCCGAAGATAATCCGGTTCCACTCCCGTGGGAAAATCATCGTTTACGATCAGTTCATTTACTTTAGCGGCTACGTCTTGTAATTTTTCCAGCATTTTTCGTCCTTCGCAATTGATATAAAATAACTAATACATATTATAGCATAGTTTCAGACAAAAATCTTTTTAAAATTCAGGTTTATTTCTACTAAAATTCAAAAAAAACTGGTTTTTCCGGTAAAAAGCTGTATAGTATTACTAAGTATTACTTGAGATTTTTATGTGGAAAAGTATGAAATTCCGGAATAAATTACAGTTTTTTTCTTTACTTCTTGCCTCAATTATCTGCGGGCAGGAGCTTACGCATACGGTATTCCATTATCATGCTGACTTTCTCACTTCTCAAAATCAATATCAGGCTTCCGGGATATTACAACTGGAAAATCCAGTTCGAAGATATTTTACCTCGCATATTCATATTAAAGCGGTCTGTCCTCTCTGCAACTCCGGCGGCGGCAAATCCGTCCCCGAAATCATAGCCGAACCTGAATTTATCAGCCATGCGGCTTCAAGCCGTCCACACCGGCATGAAGTTTTCACCTTTACTTTTTTCATGCAAACCCTTTCCAGAGGTCCCCCCGTTCTCAATTCTTTTGCATGAGCGCCTCTCCCAATATTATTAAAAAACAATTTTCTCAAAGGTAAAATTTATGAAAAATATGAAAAATTTCACACTCATCGAACTCCTCGTGGTGATCGCCATAATCGCGATACTCGCCGGCATGCTGCTTCCGGCGCTTAACAAAGCGCGCAACAAAGGACAGGCAATAGATTGCCTCAATAATCAGAAACAATGCGGGATAGCTTTCCATGGTTATATAAATGACTGGGGGGACTATTTCCCCAATGTCCACGGCGGAAAAAATTTTGGCACCCCGCTTATGGCTCCGGGCGATCCGGGATTTAAACAATGGTATGAGCTTCTGGAACCATACGGTCTGAAAACGGAGTTCCTGTACTGCGCCAGCGACCCCAATGTGCGGCCCGGCGGCGCGGACGGCTGGGAAGACCGCCAAAGCTACATCTATGATGGCATGTTTGCCTATGACAGCCGAATCAACGTCCTGCGCAATCCCTCCGGAAATATTGTCCTGTCGGAACGCAGCGATACTGCGGCGGCTACGAATCCGGACGGTTGTTACGGGTACCCGGCTTGGGGTACGCCCAACACTTCGGATGAAAACAACTGGACGGGCAAGATACATAGAGAACGCCACGACGACCGCTCAAATTACCTTTATTGTGACGGCCACGGCAAAGCCCGGGTATTCACGGAAACCCTCGGCGACGAAACCCCGGCCCAAAATGAACACTTCGTCTCAGAGTATCTCTCCACAGGATATAAAGATTAAGAGTGATTTTTACTCTGAAGTGATTTTGAAATTAAGCGTTATGGTTGTATTTTGTCTTTTAATAAATCAATACAATCATAAGGCTTAAATTATTTTGGGTAAATTTTCGGAAAATTTCGAACAATACTTTTTACAGCTTATCGCCGGGCAGCGCAGGGATTTAAGGGATAAGTTTTTTTTGATATTTTTATTTGTCGCCTCGCGTTTCTACCGGATGGGGGTGCAATTCCGGATATGGCTCTACGATAAGCGCGTTGTCCGCAACCGCTCAATAGGCTGCCTCGTGGTAAGCATCGGCAACGTCAGCTGCGGCGGCACCGGGAAAACCCCGGTAGTTGAGGTCTTCGCTAAAAGCCTCTGCCAGAAAGGGCGGAAAGTCGCCATTTTGAGCCGTGGCTACCGCAGTAAAAAAATCCCGTTCTGGAAAAAAATGGCGCAGCGCCTGCGTTCCGAAAAAATGGAAACCCCGCCGAAAATCGTTTCCGACGGCAATAATCTTCTGCTTAACTCCCAATACGCCGGTGATGAACCTTACATGCTGGCCACCAATTTGAAGGACGTCGCGGTGATCGTCGACAAAGACCGGGTAAAATCAGGACTCCACGCGATAGACAAATTCGAAACCGACACTCTAATCCTTGACGACGGGTTCCAGTACCTCGACCTGAAACCGCACATCAATATTGTCCTGATCGACTCGACGGACCCGTTCGGCAACCACCATGTCCTGCCGCGCGGAATCCTCCGGGAACCGATAAAGAACCTGCGTCGCGCCGATTATATTTTCCTGACCAAATCAAACGGCGGCAGTCACTTGAAACATTTAAAGAATTTTCTGCGCCGCCATAACCACCGTGCGGAAATCATCGAATGCTGCCATAAACCGCGTTACCTGGAAAAGGTTTATGAACGGGGAGAACGTGAAGATCTGGAATTTCTGCAAAAAAGAAAGATCGCCGCGATCTCGGCCATCGCCTGCCCGGAAAGTTTTGAACTCTTCCTGGGGCGGCTGGGCGGCGAAATCGTTCATTCCAAACGTTATGCCGACCACCACCGTTTTTCCCAGCAGGAGCTGATCGATTTCGTCATCGCCGCTAAAGCGGCCGGAGCGGAAACCATCGTCACTACCGAAAAAGACGCGGTCAGAATGCCGCGCCTGAACCGCTATGATCTCAATTTTTATTTTCTGCGCGTGGAAATAGATATCCTGAGCGGGCGTGAAAACTTCGATCAATGTATTTCAAGAATATGTTTTCTTTAGCCTGTTAATACCGATTTTTACCAGTGTCTAGTTGCATGTGAAATTTAATAGAAAGTAGTGCCAGGAGCAACCTTGCTCCGGCATCCCAAATCAGTGATTTCAGTAAAATCTATAGTTGTTTGTCGCGGAGCAAGGCTGCTCTCGCGACTGTTATGTAAATATCTACCCCAAAACGTAATATATTCGTAAAAATATTTTTTTATTGCATTTTATATCCTTATCGGGTTTTGAAAACAATGAAATGATAA
>JBAYCO010000489.1:0-3410 GCA_041668685.1 Victivallaceae bacterium
GCTTTCTGCGCTTTTTGCGCGGCCTGAACAACGAGCTTTTTATCGGCACGTAGACGTTCGAGCCAACTGCGGATGTACGCGCCGGAATTCCTGATCGTGGTATTTTCGATTCCGCTGTAAGCGCAGAGGAAGGCGGCTCCCATTTCAGCGATAAGCTCTTCCTTGGAATAGGTATCGCTGCCGAATTCAACGCGATCCATGCCGGGACGGTTCAGGCGGGAGTTATGTCCGGTCGAATGGGTTTGCTCGTGAAACAAGGTGGAGTAATATTCCTCTTCGCTTTTAAACGCCGAACGGTTCGGCATCCTGATCCGGTCCGGCAGCGGACTGTAACAGGCATCGTCGCCGCCGTGGATGACTTCCGGGCCATCGATATAGCCGGCAATGATTTCCTCCGCCGTTTCAATCGGATTGAATTCCAACTTATATTTCGGAGGAAGATACGGAATATATTTTTCTGGAATACCGCGGGTTTGTTCCAGATTATAGATTTGGTAGAAGCGCAGCAATGGAATCCGGGTGGTTTCATCTTTCTCGAAAAGCATCCAGAATACCACTTCGGTTGCCGAAACATTCGGCCTGAGTTCTCCGCCAAGTTTCCTGAGCTGCCGGAGCGTCAGGTAAAACGGGGATTCATATGGCAGATTACTGAGCAGAATCGCGTTGATGCCGCGATACGCCCTGTCGCTGACCAGGTTGCGGCAGCGCCATTGGGTGGGACTCCAGGAGCAATGCCACGGGATATTGCCGTTTTCAAGTTCCGCGATAATGCGGTTGGTGATTTCCTGATAAATGTCGCGCATAAATTCACCTCACGCCGCGTCGTCCGGATAATCGTCGAATTCTTCATTTTCGATTAGTTCCGGATCGTATTTCTTTACGAATTCGTATGCTTGACATTCCTGAGAAAAGTTCCAGTGGTAAAAGCCCGGCTGACCTTTTGCTCCTTGAATTTTGAAACCGAGTTCCACCGCGCGGTCGCGGACTTCCTGCATAGTCATTTCGCTGATATCTTTAGCCATTTTGTGCCTCCTGATTATTTTTTATACTGATTCCCCGGCATTTTGCAGTTTACTGATAAGTTTCGTCAACTCCTGCCGTCCGATATGGATTATTTCGCCGGGCTCCCGCTTGGAAAGATCGGCAAGATACTGTTTAGCAAGGTCAATACCGATTCTGGCGTCAAGCGGCGTGTCCGGCGTTACCGAAACTTCTATCCGGCGATCCGCACTGTCCCGAAGCGTAAACCGTTCCGGGACTTGGTTTGCGGCGGACTTCGGTGGCAGGAACTGTTTAATATCCTCGAACCTGCCCCGGATTGAGACGTCCGGACTTTTCTGATGAATGATGATATGGCAATTCATATTTTTACGCCGCCTCCTGTTCGATATTTTCCTGTTCCGCTTCGAGTTTTTTCTGTTCAGCTTTAGCGAGAGCTTCCCACGCTTTCGGGTCGGGCAGTTCCTTTACGGCTTCTTCAAAGGCTTTGCCGAGATCGAACTTAACCAGCTCCGCGATGAGCGATGCCTCTTCCCAGCAGACCTCGCCCGGACCGCTCTGTCCATATTCCAGCTCTTTGACGATGTTTTCAAAGACCCGTTCCCACATCAGCTTGTCGAGCGATTCGCCGGAATCAAGCGCGTTATAGCTCATGATCTTATCCGGCAGTTTCGTCGGATTGGAACGTTCTTTAGTCTTGAAATCAAAAAATTCTCCGCAGACGGCATTTACTCCTTTACAGGCGATCATTACATAGATGCTTGTCCGGTCTGGAATCGTTGCCTCACCGGCTTTAATGGCGCTGACCAGCTTGGCGATTGCTTTTCTCCGGCGCTGTTTGGTTTTGGCCGCTTTCCGTTCTGCGAGCGTTTTGGTCTTTTTGGGCGCCGCCTCTACTGAAGTCTGTGGACGCTGGATCGTGATCCGGGTTCCCGCCTGCGGGCCGTCCGCGATGATTGCCGGAACGCCGTTTTCCGGTTTCTCTGCGGTTTTCCAGTCTCCGGGGCCGAGTACGGTGCTTTCCGCGAGCGGATTGTTTTCGTCTTCCGGATTCTCGTCATGGGCATGATAATTTTGCGTAACGAGTACGGTTTCCGGTTCCTGTGCGGCGAGACTTGCCACATATTCCTGCCGTTTCTTTTCTAGATATTCGCGGTTCATGCAGCGCGGTTCGGGAATCAGATCGGCAAACAGAAAATTGGTTTCTTTGCGTTCCCGGCACGCCGGGCATTCGCCGCAGCCCTCTTCCTTCCAGGCCAGGCTTGAAAGCAGGGTGGCGAACTTTTCGTAGAGTGTTTCCGAAAACTTGCGTACGGACATAATTTTCATGTCGCGCCCTTCGACACTGCGGATGAAGTCAAAAATATCATCCTGAATCTCCGATGGAAACGTGGCAATCGTTTCGTAGTGGGAAACGCTCATATAACCGAACACTTTCTCCTTCATGGCTTTTTTCCAGAGATCGGAAAGGCTCAGCAAATTCAGGCGTCTTGCCACCCAGGTCGAGGAATGCCCGATTTCTGATGCCAGCGCGTCAAGGGTCTGGAATTTTTCACGCATCGAATAAAGTTTGGTGATTTCTTCCGCAAGGGAGAGATTGGTATGCTGGTTAGCCACATAGGCGTTAACTTCGGAATCTCCATCAATGATAATGGCCTCCTGGCCGAGTTCGAGTTCGGTGATGCCGACGGCCCCAAGGGTTTTGAAACGGCGGCGGCCGTCTTCCACTACATAGTCGAAATTCGGATCGTTTTCCAGTTTTTGCAGCGCAATCGACTGCAATAGCGGCGTCAGGCCTTTGGCGATTCTATTTTTGACGCTTGCCAGGAGGTGCATGTCATCGGCCTTGTTGCAGGCGCGGTCGGCTTCACATTTGATTCGGGCAACGGGGATTTTCGTGTTCATAACAAAGTTCCTTTGGTTAAATTAATTTTTTTTGAGAATTTTCCGGCTTACTTTAAGCTGCCGGAAAATTCATTCCTTTATCCGCTTCAGGCGCAAAGCGCCGTTTCCGGTTCGGTTTCTTCGCTGCCGTCAAGGATTTCCATGATTCCGAAGCTTGCACTTTGGATCAGCTGCGGGAAATAAGCGGCTAGATTTGGTTCAGCTTCCGAGTCATAGCGGCGGTGCTGGCCCTCGCTGGTTTTGTTGAGTTCAAAAATGATCTGTTCGAGTTCGACCGAAAGCGAGCTTTTTTCCGCGGCGGCGCTGAATTCATCCGCCGGTGTTGACCGGAGTTTTTCCAGACGGGCGGTTTTCGCTTCAAGTTCTTTCCGGTTTTTCGCCAGTTCGTCCGGTTTTTCCTGAACGAGCCTGCGGATCGCATAGAGCAGTTTTTCGGCATCGTCTATATCGCCCTGAAGTTTTACCTGCAGATGCGGCATATTCCAGCCTTTTATCTGATAATGAAC
>JBAYCO010000490.1:0-3408 GCA_041668685.1 Victivallaceae bacterium
CTCCCCGTTAAGTATCCTGTCGATAGTATCGTTTTCACGGCCGTCCGCAATCCACAGATATTCTCCCGCGGTGTTTACAATCCTGGCGGCATTCAGTTTCGAGGTCATGCCGCCAATCGAAAACTCTGCGTTGTCGGTGCCTTCAGCGGCTTTGCGCATTCCGGAACTGATTTTTTTTACCAGGGATATGCGCTCGCCGAGAATACCGTTGTTATTTCTTTCGCGCAACCCGGTTTCCGTGGTCAGAATAACCGTCAGTTCGGCGCGGGTCATTGTCGCCAGCAAAGCCGCCAAGCCGTCGTTGTCGCCGAATTTCAGTTCGTCAACCGATACCGAGTCATTTTCGTTTACAATAGGAAGTATATCATTATCCAGAAGGGAGTTTATACAGTTAAGCACGTTCAGGTGCCGTTCCCGTGAATGCAGATCGGCGGCGGTAAGCAGCAACTGGGCTGATTTAAAATCATGTCTGCGGCATTCATTGTCGTAAATTGCCATCAGTTTATTTTGTCCGATTGCGGCAAGCGCCTGAATTTGAGCAAGTTTTGAGGGACGTTTTTCGATTCCGAGCTCTTTCATGCCGATTCCGACCGCGCCGGAGGAAACCAGCATGACCTGGCAGCCTTTTCTCCGCAGTTTACTGATTCCCGAAATGAGTACGGGTATCCGGTGTTCATCCGTCAGGAGCCGGGTGCCGACTTTGACTACAATCCGTTTGCAGGTATTTATTATTTTTTTACGTTCCGTACTCATAGATAGAAATGTCCGGGTTAATATTCAGCCCACAATATATATTGCGCCTTCCGGCTTGGCAAATCGGCAAGGCTTTTTTCGTATAAATAAGTACGTTATAAGCTCATATTTGACTTGTGCGAGCTTGTATTTGTGCGGATTTTGATTATTTTATAAATTATGAAATATTTTTGTGAAAAATGCCGGGCATACACGGAACGCGATGTGGAAAAACGCTGCAGCGAATGCGGGGTTGATTTAAAGGATGCTTCAATCGCTCCGGATACCGTTATAGCCGGATACAAAATCATCAAAGAGATCGGACGCGGAGCAAACGGCGTAGTATACCTTGCCGATCAGACCAGCCTTGACCGTCAGATAGCGCTTAAAATTCTCCCGGACGCCAAAGCCGAAGACCCCGATTTTGTTAAAGGTTTCCTGAAGGAAGCCCGCGCCGCCGCCAGGCTCAATCATCCGGCCATTATTCAGGTGTATGATGCCGGAATGACTAACAGCGGCATATATTTCCTGGCAATGGAACTGATTGACGGCAAATCCCTTGAAGAAATTATTCAGTCAAAAGGAGCGCTTAAACCCAAAAACGCCGTTAAAATAGCGCTTGAGCTGGCCCAGGCGCTGGAATATTCATGGGACAAGGAACAGATGTTCCATGGCGACATCAAGCCCGCCAATATTATGATTCGCAAAGACGGACAGGCCAAACTGGCGGACTTCGGGCTGGCGAAAACTATTTTCGATGAGAAAAGCGATGAAATAATGGCTACCCCGATGTATGCGCCGCCGGAAGTTATCCGGGCGGAACACAATAAAATCGGCTTCAAGTCGGATATGTACTCTTTCGGGATAACTTTGTATGAGGTGCTGTGCGGTGTGCCGCCATTTAACGAACCTGACTGCCAGAAAGTCCTGGATATGCACCTCAAGAAAAAACATGTTCCCCTCATCGGGCAGAATCCGCAAGTGGATAAATCGATTTCGGACCTGATTGACAAACTGCTCCGTAAAAATCCCAAACAGCGTCCCGCAAGCTGGAATAACGTAGCCCGCAGCCTGCAGGAGTTTCTCGACGAAAAAACGGAAGCAAAAATGCGGTTGAGCCTGTTTACCGGTATTCCCCTGGCCATACTCCTTTGCGGCCTGGCGGTGCTCGGTATGCTTTATTATAACTACAACCAGGACAAAAATAAAAAGAAAAAAAGTCCTGAGATTATTAAAAAAACGACAATTCCCCCAATATTGAAGACAAAACCAGTTCCTCCCGCCGGAAAAGATAAAAAGACTGAAACCGTAAAACCTGTCGCTATTGATAAAGCTCATGAGAAACTGCAAAACTTGCTCAGTTCCGTCGCCGGTTTTTCCGGCGGTGTCCTCGCCGCTTCCCGACTTCAGTTCAGGGCTCTTCAATTAAGCCGCAACCCGTCTTTATCCAAAATAGAGCAGGCCAAGCTGGCCGCATGTCTGGCAAAACTGCAAAAGCACCTTAAAAAGGCTCAGGAAGGGGCGGAGAAACGTGAATTGGCTGCTTTTGTTTCCGCCCTGAAAAAAGAAAAACAGGCAATCGCCGCCAAATTGGCCGGAGAACGTGCCGGGAACCTGCTGCTTGCCCGGAAAAATAGAATTTTTAAACTTGTCGCTGATTTTGCCGCGCTCGAAAAGAAACAGCAGACTGTGAAAAAATTCACTGGGTTGCTGAATAAGGATAAGTATCTGGACAAAAAATTAAATGAATATAAAATTCTGACTTTTCTTGCGGCAATTCTTCCCCATAAATACAACCGTGAAGCTGTTGTCTTTGAAAATGCAGACCAGATTATCGGCAAAAAACTGCCTTGGAAAATAAACTCGCGGGAATACGAAATTACCGGAGGTACATGGCAGATCATGCACTTGAAAATGCAGTTCATTGAAGGCGTGTTCAGCCGCAAGAAGATACGCGCTTCCAGTCTCACGGACGCCCAGTGGTGCAGTATGGTCGATGCGTTTCTGGTCAAAGGAACAATAAAATTATCCGAAAAGGAACTCAAGAATACCGCTTGCTGGCTGTTGTTCAACGCTCCTGATGAACTGTTTACTGAATATATAAGAAAGTACTGTCAGGACGATGCGAAAAAATGGCTTGCCTGCCGTAAACTCATAACCGGGGCATCCGCCGAGATAGCCGCTTATAACGCCTGGCTGGAAATAGTCGGGCAATTTTCAGAATTGAACCGGATGGCCTGGAAAAGCATTAAAAATTTCAAATCTAAATACGGCGGCACCCAGGTTTATGGAACTGTCAGGGAAACGCTGCTTGATTATCAGAATACCATATCGGGAATATATCCTGAAGCCGTAATTGAGCGCCTGAAAATTAAATCGCTGTCAATGAAAGACGTTGCCGCGAGGATTTTTTCAGCTTATAACCGCTACGCCTTTCTCAGTTGTGTTCCTGCCGAGACCAGAACCGCCCTGCGCAAATTGTACAATAAAAAATTGAAAACGTTGGCGGGGAACCGGGACTTTGATGGACAATTCGGCATTTATAAAAACGTTCCCTGCGGCAAAGTGTTCGGCTGGCTGGCTGATTCACGGGCCTTGAAATCGCCTCATCCGCGTTATGTGCCGGCTTTTCTGGATGTTGACAACTGGAATTACCTCAATCGGGTTATTTATAAA
>JBAYCO010000491.1:0-3395 GCA_041668685.1 Victivallaceae bacterium
CCGCCTTGGTTCTCGCGTTCCCGCTGTTATGCCGTCGCTGGTAAGCCCTGAAACTATCAGGATGCTGGGGGCATATCCCGGATTGTGGCTGTTGACGCATTTTAATCACCCGCGTGAGCTGACCACTGAAAGCCTCCGGCTCTGCCGGGATCTTGTCGGCGCGGGGATTCCGGTACTGAACCAGACTGTCCTCCTGAAAAATGTTAATGACGACGCAGATGTCCTGGAAGAACTTTTCCGTGGACTTATTGCCGCAAAAGTTAAACCGCACTATTTATATCACGTTGACCCGGTTCGCGGAGTCAGACATTTCGCCACAGGAATTGCTAAAGGGCTGGAAATCATGAAGGCGTTCCGCGCCAGGCTGTCTTCCCTTGCGGTTCCGACTTTCGCCATAGACTTGCCGGAAGGCGGCGGCAAAGTGGCGCTGCAGCCGGATTACCGCTGCGACGGCAAATATCCTTCTGTAATTGACGGACGCCTGATAGACTATCCCGGCTAATTATTTTCTTTGTATTCGCCCGTACTTGTCCGTGCCGGCTTGTTTTTTTCTGCCGACATAGAGAAAAAATACGATTCCACCAAGGTAAGCCAGAAAAAACAGAAAAACTCCGAGCAAGTATTGCCGCCATGAGAAAATTGCAATTCCGGAAAGAATTGTCAGGATGATAAAAATAGCGGCGATGAAAAACAGTCTCCACCGGATTTTATTTTTTAATCGGGAAAGAATACCTGCGATGTTCAAAAACGGTATGTAGCGGAATCCGGGGAACCGTTTTGGCGGCAGGAACATGCCGCAAACATAAAGAACCGTGAAAATTCCTGCGCCTGTCCATATTTTTACCATATTATTTTCTACCACGCCCTGGATAATTGCGAAGAATGCCGGTGGATAGAACGCGAGCATGATTATGTATCTTGAACTGCCGATTATACTTAAGACAAGGATGAAAGCGAAATATATGATATGCGCGCCTGGAATAAACGGCAGCAGGAAGAGATGATTAAATTTCGGGTTGTTGTTTTTCTTTTTTGCGGCGCGCTTTTTGCGTTCAGGTTTTATCAGTTTATTCAGTTCCGTTTCCGCCTCATCGCAGGCGGAGTTGAAACGTTCGATATCCGCTCCGATATCAAATTCCGGATTATGAATAGCGTTGTTACGAATAGTGGCGATAAAACGCAGTTTATTACTCAATTCTTGATCGAGTTTATCCTGAATGCTTGAGACGAGTTCATGCAGTCCGCGTCCTTCTGCTTGCAGATTTTTCAACATCGCTTCCAGTTTTTTCGAACGTTCTACGACTTCTCCGATTTGAATTTTTCTTTGCATTTATTCAAAGTTTCAGGGTTATTTAAAAAAAATAATTTAAGCGTTTTGCTTCAACAATTAACCATTGCGACGAAGCAGTAAAAAACGCACACATGATTTTTATAATATATCTAATAACTGTCGAATTTTTAATAAAATACATGAAAAACAGGTTTATTTTTGATAATTTACTGGAGGCTGGTCTTAAAACTCCGTTTTTGTGAAAGGATTGAAATAAAAAACAGTATTTTTGAGTTAACTTAGCTTGTTTTTTTTTAAAAGGCCTGTATTATTACGTTTCATGTTAAAAAATGGGGCATTAGCTCAGTTGGCTAGAGCACCACACTGGCAGTGTGGGGGTCATCGGTTCAAGTCCGATATGCTCCACCATTTTTTTGCCCTCAAATCCTTAGTTTTGAACTACTTGCACCTCAAAAGTAAAATTTTCCTGTCAGCCCATGACACCCCGTTTTCACCCCTTTCGTGACACAAAACGCATACAAATCGCATACAGTCTTTTTGAGTGTGGTTTGAGCTTGAATAAAATATAAAATGATTACATTATTTATTGACAATCTCTGAAAAACTCTGATTTAAACGCTATTTTACCTTAAAACGCATACAAATTACATACAGTCTTCCAGTTTTGGTGAATAAAGAGGAATATTTTAATTCTCAGGAGAGTTATTGTGTGTTATTTCCCAATAGCCTGTCTTACGTCCGCCAACTCTTTTGAGTCTTCCATTGTGTCTTAACTGAGCAATATGGCTTTCTACAGTTCGAGTAGAAACCCCTAGTTGTTCTGACAATTCAGGAATAGTCATCTCAGGATTAGTAGAAAGTAGTTCGACAATGTTTTCTTCAGTCTTTCCCGAAGTCTTTCCCGAAGTCTTTCCCGGAGTCTTTCCCGAAGTCTTTCCCGAAGTCTTTCCCGAAGTCTTTCCCGAAGTCTTTCCATTAACTTCATTTATGGAGTCGGGGGTAATTGGAAAAGTAATCCTTAGAAAGTTTGTTGAGAAAACAAAACAATCTTTTGAGTACGCCTTGAGTATGCGTGGCAGACCTGACCCCAGATATTCAACCATTTCCAAGTCTTTGAATATCCGCATGAATTCTTTATTGCGAGGCACAGAATATCCTTCAAAAAACTCATCTTGGTCAAGTCCCTGCGGTATTCCTCCGGCAGAAGTAATTTCAAGCCGGTCGGAAAATATCTCAAATTTCGGAGGAATCTCGTTGGAATAGTCATTATGGATTATCGCATTAGTGACTGCTTCCCGCAAAGCAACGGCATTCCATAGCCGTGTGTCAATACGCTCCTTAGATGTGATTTTTGTTGCGGTCCTATTTTCTAAATCAAGTTTATCCAGCACCTGCTTCGCAGCCTTAATTAAAGAGCAATAGCCGTATTCATTGCTTTCAATCAAGTCAACACGATCTTTCCCCGCATACTTTGCCACCTTTATCGAGTTACTATTTTTATCAGCAAGCAGGTATCCAGCATAATTATATTCTCCTGCCTCTGTTAACAGCTCCAAATTAGATGCAAACTTGTCTCCTAAATGAAGGCCGGACTCGTCATAATATATTTTCAGTTGCTCGAAAGACAGGTCTTGTCGAGGTGCTTTAATCTTTCCAATAGAATTGCGGGTTCGACTTGAGAATAGTTCTTCAATCATTCTAACGGTCATTGGTTCTGAAGCCGAGCCTACACGTATAAAACATCCTCTTTCGGACATTCCTTGTCTTCTTAAATAATATGGTTTATCCGGGCCACTGGCAATAGTTATTTTGATTATGCTTTTGCCGTCTTGTTCTTGACGAATAACATCAAACAAGCCCATGATGGAAGGGTTTATATTATTTCTCAGCCTGTCTTTTATTTTTAGCTGAATTTCATCACAGTTTTCAACGCCAAAAACATTTCCATTATCATCTATTCCGATAAAAATTATTCCACCTTCAGGATAGTTCAAGAAAGCAATGACTTCTTTTTCCAAAGAATCAGTCAATTCTCTTTTGTATTCTATACGATTTGATTCGCTCATATTTGAAACCAGAAAAATTCAGCTTTTATCAAGATTAA
>JBAYCO010000492.1:0-3394 GCA_041668685.1 Victivallaceae bacterium
ACCGCCCGGCAGATAGCCGAAAGCTCTCCCCTGGCAATCTTTACCGCGTCGGCACTCGGATTGTCGATGTTCAACCGCGCCCATACCTTGCGGCCCTTATATTCACCCTCGGTAATTTCGAAGGTCAGTTCGAGATAGTTTCCGTTGCCGGACTTGGTCTGTTTTATTTCCGACTCGACAATCACCGCGATATATTTTCCGGCGGGTACGGCTTCAAGAGCCACGCTCGGTTCGACTTCATGGGCGTTAAAATTGAGAGTTGCCATAGTTACTTTTCTCCTTCCCGCAAAGCGGGTTTTGTACTTAATTGGGGGATCTGATAATTTTTTCTATTTTTGAATTCTTCTTTCTTGCCTTTATTCCAGTCAGCAACCGGCCTGAAATAGCCGACTACTCTGCTATATACTTCGCATTGCCTGTCGCATTTAGCCATATTCCGCCTCCTGTTTTGGAAGTTCTTGCAAATCCACATCAGGATATTTGCTGACAATTTTCCCGGTTTCGGTATCGGTTTTCGTCAGCTGCATTGCGTAATGCCGCCTGCCGTAATAATCATTGAGGCGTTTAAGATCACGGAGCGCGTCCTTCCTGAAATGAAACACGACACTGATTATCCGGCGCGATTTGCGCCGGTAGATAACCCAACTGCGCCGAATCATTTCTCCGCTCCGTCATTTGCCATAGCCGTCATGAACGCGTTCCAGGACAACGGCAGTTCGGCGGGAAGATTGAAGCGGTTCTTCGCCACGCAGGCCGGGCCGCCGACCGTGCGCAGTATCCGTTCACCGCCATCGGCTCCAAGGGGCGCGGCGATAGTACGTTCCCGGTTAAATCCGGCGTCCTCTTTCTGCGTCCTGAATTTGCGGGTGGCGAACAGCACCGCGTCCACCCACTCGGAAATCAGGGCGTTGGCGTGTTTATGCAGCCTTGGCGAATAGCGGTCGTATGCGGAAGACTCCGGGTCTTCGAATTTTTCGATTTTCGAATGCGCGATCAGGATAGAGGCCATGCCTTTTTCATTCCGTAACGCATCCAGCATATTCAGGATTTTGCGCCAGTAAGTCAGGGCGTGGACATAGCCGCGGGCATAGCCGCCGTCGACTTTTTCGATGCTCCGTACCCCGTATTCCCGGCAGACTTCGTCAAAAATCAGCCGTTCCAGCCAGTCGAGACTGTCGATAGCCACCGTCTGGAAGTCATGCTGCTCCTGATATAAGGCGTTCAAAGCGTCCATTACCTCGGAAAAACTGTTCGCCAGCGGGAAGCGATGACAGTCGATTTCGGATAGTCCGTCTTCGGTCGGAATAAAAATCGCATTCGGCGCGGAAGCGGCAAACGAACTTTTGCCGATGCCCTCTACTCCGTAAACTTCGATTCTCGGCGGCATGGGCTGTTTCCCCGATTTGATGTTTTCAAGCAGACTCATAGTGCTTTCTCCTTTGGGTTAGTTGGTTGCCAATTCAAGCTGTAAACTTTTGACAAGTTTACGGATTTGAATCGTATTCATTTTTGAATGGATTTTTGCCATCATGGTATGGATGATTTCCGCATCCGGGTCCGGCTTGTTGCGTTCAATTTGTTTGCGCAGTGGCCTCATTGCTTCTTCGAAAGCGCGGTTGATTGAGTAGTCTCCCTTGCTTAAAGACTCTTTTATACGGTCATTTCCGTATTGAGATATTGCCCGGAGTTTTTCGACATTCCGGCAGGAGATGCCAAGCGTCTTGGCCAGAAACATGGCGGTTTTTCCACGCTTATGCGAACAGTCTGCACTGCGCCTGCCTTTTCTGGGACGAAAGAGTTTCTGGACACAGCATAACAATTCGGCGTTGGTCAGGTTCCGGCGACTGCTTTGCGAGCGAATCGCGTAATTTATGGCGTCTTCCTCGTCCTTGAAGTTGTAGCAGATTACCGGCACCGTGTCCAGCCCGGCAATGAATGCCGCCTTAAGCCTGGAGTGGCCGTCTACCACGGTCATCCTGTTGGCTCTCCACACGATAATCGGATGCGCGACGTCAAAACCGTTGAGATTCATATCATCGACAATGTCCGACAGAACTTGCTCACGTATGGGGAACAAGTCTTTAAAAGGCTCGGCGGTACGCAAAGCCCATACGGGCATCTGGATTTGTGGCGACTCGGTTAATTCAAAACAGTTATTCATTTTCAGATTCTCCGTGAAGCAGGTTAATGAGGTCATCGACCTGGGTGTGAATTTGATTGGCGAGACTGTTTCTCTCTGCGAGCGAGTAACAGATTTCAGGGTATTCCAGAACTTCGCGCTCTATGCGTTTTTTCAGCATGCCGCCAATGCTTTGGACAATGGCTTCCTTACGCTTATTTCTGACCTGTTCCGGGGATTCGGGAATTTCGTCTTCGGCTTCCTGACGCCGGTTTTCCATGGTCTGGTTATAGGCCTTGTTGACCGACATTTTTCCGGCGGAAACGGCATTTTTGATATGTGCCGGAGCATGTTCGCTAACAGTGCGGAGACGTTCGACTTTTGCCCGCGAGACCCCGAGCAATTCAGCGGTTTTCTCAGCAGATTTTCCAGAGCAAGCCTCATTTGAGGCTTGCTCCCAGCGCTTGGCCCCAGCCTCTGCTTTGCTCATTCTCTTATCCAACTCTGTGAGACAGGTCAGGAGCTCGCTGTCGGTAAGGTTGCGCCGGTTGCTCTGCGACTTGATGGCGTACTGCAGCGCTTTATCCTCGGTTTTGAACTCCTTCAGCACCACCGGAATTGTACTCATTCCAGCCTTAAGCGCGGCTTCGAGCCGGGTATTGCCGTCGATCACCTTGCAGCGGTTGCCCGCCCATACGGTAATCGGATGGGCGCAGTCGTAACCGTTGGTTTTCATGTCCTCGGTTATTTTTTTGAGGACGTTTTCTTTAATTGGGAAAAGAGTGCTGAACGGAGCCGCGCGGCGCAGTTCCAGCGTCGTCATAGTGCTAATACGTTCATCCATCATTATTTCACCTCCGGTACCGGCAAAGTGTTATTCCAGCGAAATACCGAAAGGTTTTTCCCGGTGATAAAGGCGTTCCAGGCTTTGATGTAGTACGCCAGGGTTTCGCGGACGGTCAGCTTCTGCTTGTTCATGAGATTACTGATCAGTTTCATGCGCAGGGCCATGACCGGATGCTGCGTATGGAGGCTCTCACCGGTTTTCAACATGTTAATGAACTTTTCCGCCTTGCCGGGATGCTTTCTGAGAAAAAGCAGATAGCACAGCCCCATATGCGAAATAACGAAATGATGTTTGCCGGTGGACACCGCCTCGGCTGCATGCTCGATTACGTCCGCATGCTGATCGTAATAATTTTCAAGGACAACATTTCTGAGCGAAGCCCCGCAGGCGCTGACATTCATTTCCCGGTCAAAATGATCATATACCCA
>JBAYCO010000493.1:0-3362 GCA_041668685.1 Victivallaceae bacterium
GGGCGAATTACTTGCGTGAGGGCCAGAAGGTCAAAAAATATCAAAGCAAAAAATAGGCGGTTTTATCCATGAACCTTGCGGCTTTTTCAATTCGTTACAAAACGGTCATGCTGGTATTGACCGTCTTGATAGTTTTAGGCGGCATCGAGGCGTATTTTCGCCTGGGTAAACTTGAAGACCCTGAATACACAATCAAAACGGCTGTGGTGATGACCGATTATTCCGGCGCCACCGCGTATGAAGTTGAGCAGGAAGTTACCGATAAAATAGAAAAAGCCATCCGCCAGATGGAGCAGATAAAACATGTTCGCTCCCTGTCCGTAGACGGGCGTTCCAGCGTTTATGTCGATATGAAGGATAAGTACACCTCCCGCGACCTGCCGCAGATATGGGACGAACTGCGGCGCAAGGTCAACGACGTTCAATCCCAGTTGCCTCCCGGAACTTCCGCTTCCGTGGTTCGCGACGATTACGGTGACGTATACGGGATATTTTATGCGATTACCGGGGACGGTTACAGTTACGCCGAACTTCGGGACTTCGTTGATTTTTTGAAGAATGAACTTCTGCTGGTGAAAGACGTCGCCAGGATCGAGATTTCCGGCATTCAAAAAGAAGTCATTTACATAGAGTTTTCCAGGGATATGCTTTCCCGGCTGGGGATAGCCCCGGAAACAATTTACCAGACGGTAAGCTCCGAGAACGAAATAACCGAAAGCGGCATGGCGGTTGTCGGCCCGGATTATGTCCATGTTTATCCTACCGGCAAATTCACCAGCGTAAAAGAGATCGGCAACCTTATTATTCGCGGCCGGGATTCCGGTAAACTCATCCGTTTGCGGGATGTCGCGGAGATTACGCGCGGTTATGAGGAGCCGCCTTCGAGCCTGATCCGGCTCGACGGCAAAACCGCCCTCGGTATGGGCATATCGACCGTTTCCGGCGGAAATGTGGTTACTATGGGCGACGCGGTGAAGAAACGCCTGAAAGAGTTGGAGCCGCAGATACCGGTCGGTATGAAACTGGGAATTGTCGCTTACCAGTCCGACACCGTAAAGGCCTCCGTAAACAATTTTATCCTCAATCTCATAGAAGCTGTTCTTATCGTGATCGTCGTCCTGGTTATTTTCATGGGACCGATAACCGGGCTTTTGATCGGTTTTATTCTCCTGCTGACTATTTTCGCGACTTTTATCGGCATGAAAATATTCTCCATTGACCTGCAAAGTATTTCGCTCGGCGCCCTGATAATCGCCCTTGGAATGCTTGTGGACAATGCTATCGTGGTGGCTGAAGGCGTGCTTGTCGGTATTCAAACCGGACAGGACAAAATAAAGGCGGCGGAGGATACGGTCGGTAAAAATTCGGGTTCGCTGCTTGGCGCTACGATTGTGGCGATACTGGCTTTTGCCGCCATCGGGCTTTCGCAGGACAGCACCGGGGAATACTGCCGGACTTTGTTTTATGTTGTCGGCCTGTCCTTGCTGTTGAGCTGGGTGCTGGCCGTAACCGTAACCCCGGTTCTGGCGGTGATGATGCTCAAAGCGCCGAAAGAAGGGGAAAAAACTGATCCCTACGGCGGAAAATTTTATAAGATTTACCGTGGAATGCTGGCTTACTCGATAAAATTCCGTTGGGAAATGGTTGTTTTAATGTGCTCGTTGCTTCTGGCTTCGTTGTGGGGGTTCGGATTTATCAAAAAGAGTTTTTTCCCGGCCTCTGAAGATGATAAAATAATGCTTGATATCTGGAATCCGGAAGGAACGTATATTCTGAAAACTTCCGAAGACGTAAAGAAGCTGGAGGAATTTCTCCGCAAACAGCCGGAAGTAAAACAGGTAAGCAGTTTTATCGGCGGCGGCGCGCAGCGTTTCGTACTTAACTACAATATTGAGGACTCTAACGGAGGCTATGGACAATTGATAGTCCAGGCGACCCCCGAAGACTTGGAGAAAAAACTCTTATCAATAAGCGCCAAGAGCAGGACATTTGTGCAAAATAATCTTCCCGACAGCATGTTGCGGATCAAGAAATTCGAAAAAGGTTCAGGCAATGATAAAAAGATCGAGCTCAGGATAAACGGACATGACCCGGTCGTACTCCGGGAACTTGCGGAAAAAGTTAAAAAAATTATGAGCGGCGCTCCTTGTCTTGAGAACATACGTACCGACTGGCGCAGCAAAAAACTTGTTTACCGCCCGATAATTAACGAAGACAATGCCCGGCGCGCCGGGCTGGCGCAGTCCAGCATTGCGCAGAGCTTGCGTAAAGCCTATAACGGCGTGTCGGTGGGCCTGTACCGGGAGCATGACCGCTTGCTGCCTATCCTGTCAAGGGCAGTTGAGTCTGAACGTGATAACATTAATTCTCTTTACAGCGTACAGGTGTGGAGTAATCCGTTGAAAAAATCTATCAACCTGCTGCAGTTGGTTAACGGTTTCAAGTCCCAGTGGCGCGATTCCATCGTCCGGCGGCGTGACGGCATACGTACTTTGACGATTCAGGCTGACCCGCTTATTAACACCGCGAAAGCGCACGCGATGATAAAAGACCAGGTCGAGGCGATTAAGATGCCGCTGGGATACGGCCGTGAATGGGGCGGTGAATTCGAGAGCTCAAACGATGCCCAGAAAGGCATCAACAGCATGTTGCCGCTTACTTTCCTGATAATGATGTTCATCGTTCTCGTATTGTTTAACTCATTGCGGCAGACCTTCATAATCATCCTTTGCCTGCCCCTGGCCATGATCGGGGTAACTTCAGGGTTGCTTGGATTCGGTTCGCCTTTCAGTTTCTTTGCGCTGCTTGGGATGCTCAGTTTGATCGGGATGATGATCAAGAACGGGATTGTCCTGATTCAGGAAATTGACGACGAAATCGCTTCCGGCAAAGATCCCTACGCCGCGGTGGTTGATTCCGGGGTATGCCGTTTTCGTCCGGTGTTGATGGCGGCCATGACGACGGTTCTGGGGATGATACCGCTGCTTTGGGATGTAATGTTTAATTCAATGGCCGTGACCATTATGTGCGGTTTGACTTTTGCCACGGCATTGACTCTGCTTTTCGTTCCGGTGCTCTACTGTATATTCTTCAAAATACCATATCCGGATAATAAGTGAAATTTGGTTATTTTGACAGGATTAACAGGATAATACAGGATTAAAGTGGTTTTAAGTAGCGTTGCGTCTCGATGAGACCGGCGACGTGCAACGTTGACAGGCCGTATAATGTTGCTTTTTGCCGCTTTCATCGAAAGCCGGCCTACTTGAAAATTCCGACGTAGCCGACTAAGTTCAATTCATTCGATGTTCAATATTCAATCTTACTTTTTATCACCGTCATTTGGGGATATTTTTCGGTAA
>JBAYCO010000494.1:0-3338 GCA_041668685.1 Victivallaceae bacterium
GCTCAAGCGTCTCGCTTGAGTCATGAACGGACAGACGTTAACTGGCCACCGACACAACCGGGACGGTTGTGCTACTATCACGTAAAGCAGCACATTCAGCCTCAGGAAAAGACTGAGGCATTACAAAAAAATATAAAATATATATAAGTTTTTGTTTTCAGACTTGACAATACTCTGTTTAAGAGTTAAATCGTGTTTTGACATAAAACGCTATCAATTTTTAAAAGGTAAAGTAAAATGAAATATTATTCAGAAGAGCACGAATGGATAATGGTGGAAGATGATGAAGCGACAATCGGGATATCCGAATACGCGGCGGCGGAACTTGGCGACATTACCTACGTCGAACTCCCGATGGAAGAAGACGACGTGATTGTCGGGGATACCCTTGGCGTAATCGAATCAGTAAAGGCGGCTTCTGACGTTTATTCCCCGATTACCGGCACGGTTATTGAAATTAACAATGAACTCGAAGACAATCCCGGCCTGATCAACGAATCCGCGGAAAAAGCCGGTTGGATCTGCAAACTCGGCAACATCGATGTCGCCGAACTTGACGACCTGATGACCCCGGACGCTTACGCAAAATATCTCAAAACCCTTGCCTGAAAATAAACCGGAGAAAGTAAATTGCCGTATATCGCAAATACCCGTGAAGACCAGCAGGTAATGCTTGAAACGATATCCTGCGCCGACTTCGCAGATATGTGGCGGAAATCTCAGGTCACAATACCGGAACCGCCGCTGTCGAACATCCCCGAAGGAATGTCTGAATTCGAAGTTATAAGCAAACTCCGCAAACTGGCGGCTAAAAACGCCACCGAACTGCATACTTTTATCGGCGCCGGTTATTACGACCACATAATCCCGGCGGCGGTCGGCGAAATAACCGGACGCTCCGAATTCTATACCGCCTACACGCCTTATCAGCCGGAAGCCTCCCAGGGGACTTTACAGGCTATTTACGAATACCAGTCAATGATCTGCCGGTTAACCGGAATGCCGGTTTCGAACGCCTCATTATATGACGGCGGAACCGCTTTGTTCGAAGCGATGATGCTGGCGATCCGCACCACCCGGCGACGCCAGGTGGTGGTGTCCGAAGCCGTATCGCCGATATTCCGCAAAATGCTTGACGCTTACAGCTCCAATTTGAATATCGAACTTATCCAGATTCCCGCCGGTATCGACGATTCCGCACAGAAAGACCTGCTGAAAGCCGTCAGCGACCGGACCGCCTGCGTGATTGTCCAATATCCAAACTTTTTCGGGACAATTGAAGCCTGGGTGGAATTCAACGAAAAAATACATGAGAAAAAAGCCTTGTCCGTATGTTCGACCTATCCGGTTTCCCTGGCGCTCCTGACGCCGCCGGGCGAACTTGGTTTCGATATCGTCACCGCAGAAGGCCAAAGCCTCGGCAACAGCCTGAATTTCGGCGGCCCGTATCTGGGAATTATGGCGGTAACGGAAAAACTCATGCGCAAAATGCCCGGAAGAGTCTGCGGACGCACCGTTGATTCCGATGGCAAAGACGGTTTTGTCCTGACTTTGCAGACCCGCGAACAACATATCCGGCGGGAAAGCGCAATGTCAAATATCTGCTCCAATGAAAGCCTTTGCGCCTTAAGCGCCCTGGTCTATCTGGCGTGCGTGGGTAAACAGGGACTTATCCAGGTTGCCGAACTTTGTGCTGCCAAAGCGGCTTACGCGCGAAAACTGCTGCTGGAAATAGAAGGAGTCGAAGCTGTCGGCGGAAACGCTTTCTTCAATGAATTCGTTGTCCAACTGCCCGGCGACGCCGCTGAGATAGTCGGGAAACTCATCGATAAAGGCTTCGCCGCCGGTTTCCCGCTCGGACGTTATTATCCCGACCGCAAGAATCAATTGCTGGTCGCCGTCACCGAAAAACGAACTAAAGAAGAAATCAAGGCTTTAGCCACAGCGCTGGAGGCCGTGTTATGAAACTGATATTCGAAAAAGGCAAACCGGGTCGTCACGGCAGTTCGCTGCCCAAAATGGATGTTCCTTCTGAAAACGCCATTCCGGCACAATTCCGCCGCGAGACCGCCGCCAAACTGCCGGAAGTCTCCGAACAGGACGTTGTCCGCCATTATACCTTGCTGAGCCGCAAAAACATGGGCGTCGACACCAATTTCTATCCGCTCGGCTCATGCACTATGAAATACAACCCCAAAGTCAATGAACGCGCGGCAAGCCTGCCCGGCTTCACCGAACTTCATCCCCTGTTGCCGCAATTGCGCCGGGGCGGAGCTTTGACCCAGGGGGCTTTGGAAGTTATTTATGAAACCCAGCGTCTGCTCTGCGAACTGCTCGGTTTTGCCGACTGCACGATGCAGCCTCTAGCCGGGGCGCACGGCGAACTCACCGGCATTATGCTGATCGCGGCTTATCACAAAGCACGCGGCGACCAAGCCAGAAAAGTACTGCTGATCCCGGACGCGGCGCACGGAACGAACCCGGCCAGCGCCATGGTCGGCGGTTTTATCACCCAGACCGTCGCCAGCGACGCGGAAGGCAACGTCGATATCGAAGACCTTAAAAAACATTTGGGGCCAGATACCGCCGGGCTGATGCTTACCTGTCCGAATACTCTCGGTCTCTTCGATAAAAATGTTCAGGAAATCTGCCGTCTCGTCCATGAAGCGGGCGGCTTGAATTACTGCGACGGTGCCAACCAGAACGCCGTTATGGGCCGGGTCTGCCCCGGACAAATCGGATTCGACGTAATGCACGTGAATATTCACAAAAGCTTTTCAACCCCGCACGGCGGCGGCGGCCCCGGAGCCGGGCCGGTATTGGTCGGGGAACGCCTGGTGCCTTATCTGCCGGTTTCACGTGTGGAAAAACGCGACGACGGTACTTATACGCTGCGTTACCACTGCGAAGAAAGCATCGGCTACATCGCTCCATTCTACGGCAATTTCGGGATTATCCTCCGGGCTTACGCCTATATCCTAACCCTGGGCCGTGAAGGCTTGAAACGGATAAGCGAAAACGCGGTTTTGAGCGCAAATTACATGCGGGTCAGGCTGGCGCCGTATTTTGACCAGAAAGTTGACCGTCCGTGCATGCACGAATGCGTGCTCTCCGCCGCACCGCAGGCCAAAAAAGGCGTTCACGCCCTGGATATGGCCAAAGCCCTGATTGATCGCGGCTTCCATCCGCCGACCATGTATTTCCCGCTCATCGTCAACGAAGCGTTGATGATCGAACCGACGGAAACGGAATCCAAGGAAACGCTGGATGAATTTATCGACGCGCTGATCGAAATTGCCGAACTGGTCGATACTGATCCGGACTCCATTCTGGCCGCC
>JBAYCO010000495.1:0-3336 GCA_041668685.1 Victivallaceae bacterium
ATTCCGGTACGATCGGTAAAAAATAATCCCCCGTTAACGCGTACTGTAAAAAACCACCGGATATCCGGTGGTTTTTTACAGTACGCGTTAACGGGGGATTATTTTTTACCGATCGTACCGGAATTACGGGCATAATCGAAAATTCCGCCTGCCTCGATTACGGCTTTAACCGCGCCGAGGTCTTTGGTTTCACAGGTTTTGCCGCCGGAAATGACTTTAACGGTTTTATTGTCGAGATCGATCTCGATTTCGTCCCCGGTTTTGATTTCCTTATTCAGTTCCGCATCCGTTTCAACCGGATAGACTTCGCCGGTTGCGATGCAGTTACGGAAAAATATGCGCGCGAAAGAATTGGCGATAACCGCTTTACAGCCGGCCGCGCCAAGGCTTATCGGGGCGTGTTCACGGCTTGAACCGCAGCCGAAATTTTTGCCGCCGACGATAATCGGATAATCTGTTTTCATTTCGCCTTCCGCGACATAGCGTTCTGCATATTCATCCGGCAACCCGATCAAAGCGTAACTGCCGAGTTTCTCATATTCTTCAGGTATGGTCGGAACCAGACTGAGATACTGGGCCGGAATTATCTGGTCGGTATCGATATTGTCTCCGACAACAAATGCTTTGCCTCTGATTATATTTGACATAACAATGTTTCCTTATTTTAGATATTCGCGCGGATCGGTCAAACGCCCGGTAAGAGCGGACGCGGCAGCCGTATAAGGAGACGCGAGAATCGTTTTAGAATCCTTTGACCCCATACGTCCGGGAAAATTACGGTTGGTAGTGCTCACGCAAACCTCGCCGTTATTACAGCGCCCGAAAGTATCGACCGGACCGCCGAGACAGGCGGCGCAGGACGGGAGAGCGGGCTCCAGACATCCGGCTTCGACAAAAATCTCCGCCAGCGTTTTACCGTCAATCCGTATTTTATTCAAAGCGTCGGCAACTTCCGCCGTCGACGGAACGATGTAAGTATCGATGCAAACCTTTCTGCCTTTCAGCAGTTCCGCGGCAAAAATAAAGTCCGTAAGTTTGCCGCCGGTACATGAACCGATATAGGAACGGTCGAGCTTGACGTCGCCCGCGGCCGCCGCGGCTTTCACGTTGTCCGGTGAATACGGCAGCGCCACAACCGGAACGAATTCGCCGGCCTCATACTCGTAAACCGCTTGGTAATCAGCATCTTCATCACTGTAGAAACAGTTGAATTCCTTATTCGTCCGCGCCCTGACGTATTCAATGGTTTTCGCGTCGGGAGCGATAATACCGTTTTTGCCTCCGGCTTCAATCGCCATATTGCAGATGGTCATGCGTTCTTCGACGCTGAGCGCCTCGATCGCGCTCCCCGCGAATTCCATTGCGCAGTAAGTCGCGCCGTCAACGCCGATATCTCCGATTATTTTCAGGATAACATCCTTGGCGACTACGCCTTTCGGGAAAACGCCGTTGATTATGAATTTGATGGTCGGCGGCACTTTTATCAGCAGTTTGCCGGTCCCCATAACGAAACCGGCGTCAGTATTGCCGATCCCGGTAGCGAACATGCCCAGCGCGCCATGCGTACAAGTATGTGAATCAGTTCCGAAAAGTACTTCGCCGGGACGGATATGCCCCTTTTCAGGGAGCGTCACATGACAGACGCCGGAATAGGTCTCATTCGCCGGATCGTAAAAATACGGGAGCTGCTGTTCCCTGACGAACTCCCGCAAAGTATCGACATTGCGGTGACAGGTTTTGTCTTCGGTAAAAATGTAGTGGTCGGGAATGATAACCACGCCTTCCTTGTCCCAAACCCTGGCGTTGGCGCCAAATTCGCGTTTGAACACCCCGATAGTGCCCGGCCCGCAAACATCATGAGTCATCAGCACGTCGGCATTGACCCAAATATTTTCACCGGGCCTGACCTTGTCGCTCCCGGCGGCGTGCGCCAGAATTTTTTCAGTAATAGTCATACCCATTGTCATTCAGTCTCCGTAAATTTTTAAACTTTTCAGGCAAAACTTTAAATATACCACGAAACTTGGAAAAATAAAGCTTTTTACGACAAATATTGACAATATTTTTCCCAGCCCCGAATCTATAATCGCGATGGTTCCGGAAAACATCCGGATTTCCTTATCTTTTTTTAATGTTTTTCAACTTTTTTTGAGCTCAAAATATAACATTTTTAATAGCCTGTAAAATAATCCCGATTATTATCGTTTTTATTTGCTTTTTCGGTTTGACAATCCAACCACGCGTTGTACCTTATATTCGTCGGTATGTAGTTTGGCTTATCGCGCAGGTTGTCGCGCGGCATGGCGGCAGGTTGAAAAAGACGGATCGAGACTGAAAATATGGATGAATGGGAGATATAGAGTTATGCTGAAAAAATTTCGAACCCTACTGGTACTTGCGGTCATCTTTGTCCTGGCCGGTTGTCACAGCGCCAAAGAAGCCCGTGAAAGGCGCATTAAAAAAGCGGCCGAGCACATGGGGCAGATCAAGCTCAAAACTCTCCCTGAAAGCCGGGTATTCTCCCTGGTTGACTGTATCGCCATCGGGCTTCAGCATAACCTCGACCTGAAAGTTTACGAACTCAAAGAGCGGATCGCCGACGAAAAAGTTACCGCGCAAATGCTCGGCATGCTCCCCGAATTAACCATCGATAACCAGTTCAACTCCCGTAATAAAACTCCCGGTTCCAGCAGCTATGCAATCGAAACCGGCAAGGAAAGCCTGGTTTCCAGCCGCAGCGTCGACAACACCATAAACAACCTGAAAATCGAACTGGCCCTGAGTATTCTCGACTTCGGCATGGCTTATCTCAACTCCGCCCAGGCCGAAGACCGCAGCTTGATAACCGTCGAACAAAAACGCCGCGCCGAACAGAACCTAAAACTCGATATCGTCAAAACTTATTTTAAAGTCGCCGCGGCCCAGGACGCAATCGACACCACTGAAAAATTACTGGAAAAATGCAAGAATCTGGAAGAAGTTTTCAAAAAGCTTGAATTCTCCAAAGCCGTCACTCCCCTGCGGCTGCTGGACGAACGGAAACGTTTTATCCGTCTTGAAAAACGCCTGATGGCCTACCGCCGCAGTTACCAGAACGCCTGCATAGAACTGCGCGCGCTTATGGGTTACATGCCGATGAGCGATATCCGTGTCGATACCGCCTGCCTGAAAAAGCTTAACATCGCATCCCTGCCCGACATCGCCACCATGGAAAAAATAGCCCTGGTCGAACGTCCGGAACTCTATCAGCTCGATATCCAGACCAGCATTACAGTCACTGAAGCCCGCAAAACCATCCTCATGATGTTCCCGCAAGTCAAGATATCTGTTGACTTC
>JBAYCO010000496.1:0-3319 GCA_041668685.1 Victivallaceae bacterium
GATGAAAGAAATAGGCAGATCAATATTGACAATTCCAGTTTTCACCAGTAATGTTGACTATAACGAAGTGAAGGAAGCCATGGAGAGCGTTTCAGCAAAAGACGTGTCAACATGGCTTAAAGACAATACTGCTCATTTAATGCGGATAACAGGTTTGCTCGGGGCGATTTTTGTTGAAAAGTCTTTTTTGATTTGCCAATTTTTCATCTTTCGCTTGACTGCGCGCTCACGGGACAAGCCGCGACTGGACACCGCCTTGTGCTGAGCAATCTCGTCAATAATCTCTTTGCGAAGTTTTTTAATCTGCGTATACCGCAGGGGGAAAATGTGCCGCAATGATTTTCCGGCATACAACCCGAACCGCGCCGGTAAATGATAAAGAGTCCGGATCACAACAAGTTTTCAAAGCAGCCTGGTGCATCAGGGTGCGAATCGTAAAATGCGCCAGCAGATAGCCGTAAAATTCCTGAACTACCAATTCCGGAGTCTTACTTCTCAGGCAATTACCGGGTTCTTTCAGGTGGTTCTTTACTTCGTCATAGCCCATTTCAATCTCCCATCTCTCACGATACGTTGCAGCAAGTTCAGCAGCGGGAGCAAGTTCAGGATCAAGGATACTGGTAATCAAAACATATTTCTCCTTTCCGTTTTTAAGGCGATACTCGATTACTCGAACCGTAATGCCGTTAATGCCTTTGCGGCGATCATTGGCGGATGGATACAGTTTGCTCAAATATGAACCGTCAGCAAAAGTTTCCAGACATGGGAATTTCATTATGTTGCGAACGCGGAACAGTAGATCGGCACCGGTTTTTATCGCTTCGCTGTAAATCGGATAACAACCGAAGCCGCGATCCGCAATCAATAGCATTCCCGCTTTTAAATGCGATAAAATCTTTTTTGCCAAAGTGTTTTCATGTTCTTTGTAAGCTCCTTGTATCGCCGCGAAAATAGCGTGGGTTCCGATTTCCAGCAAAGCCACAAAGCGGAGTTTGGGAAATGCCGCTTTCCCGCGAGAAGCGCCCGGCCTTCCAAAAAAATCACGATTGGCTTTTTCGTCGGGAAGATCAAGCGTACTGCCATCGATCGCCACCAGGCGCCATTTGCGGTAGAACGCGCCGATCGTTCGCGGTGTAGCGATCGGCACACATACCGCCTCGAACAATACCCGCATAAACTTCGCTCCAAGACGATTACGGGCATTAGGAATTCCGCCGCGTCCGGTGATTATGCCGCAGGAAAGTTTGAGCCGGAGTTTATCGCAACCTTCGAAAAGGCAACGCAACACTTCCTGAAGCGAAACCTTGGCATAAAGCGTCATACAAATAACATAATAGGCCATTAGTTCCATGGGGAGTTTCCTGTACCGTTGGGTTGCCACTCCGCATTTAGCCATCACTTCAAGAACCGTTGAGTACGGCACTACGCCCATCAGCGAGGCCAATGTTAAAAAATCACTGTTCCGAAGTTCTCCGATATTAGCCTTGGTTCGTGCCATTCGCAACCTCCTTGAATTAGGGTTGCGAATAATATAGCAGCATTATTTTAATATTCAAGCATTAAATGAGCAGTATTGGGGCTATGGCTTTAGCATAATTGTCGGTAGCAACTTGTCCCCATCTTACAAGGTACCCGTTATAATCGTTCAGATACATTACCAATGCGGAACCGATCTGCTTCATATTGCCCACACAGCCAGTCTGCCAGGCTTTTTGTCTGGCCTTGTTTAATGCCGGCAACAGCATGGCGGCAAGAATCGCGATGATACCGATCACGATGAGCAATTCGATGAGTGTGAACTCACCTTTCCCTTTATTATTTGGCTTTCTCATCTTGCACCTCCTTATGGTTGATTTAATTATTACAACTTTTCCTACAAAACTAAGGGACTAGCATTTATTTTTAAATTTCCCCCTAGTTGAGGTTGATATGTGAACAGATGACTGATTCTGTCATTTTCACCGAAATAAATAATTCCGTTTGGTCCGGTTGCCGCCGCATCGAATTCATAGGCATGCCAGGAACGCGGAATTTTTACCCGGAATATACCCAGGTCTGACAAATCACCGCTTTGAGGATCATACCTGAACAAATGACAACAATTCTGTCCGGCAATGCCGTAAAGATACCCGTCGTTTCCGAATGCCAGACAACGGATACGCGGCTGCGAAAACGGTTTCCCTAGGGATATTATCTGTCCGGATTTCAAGTCAATCCGGAAAAGGATGCCGTCCGCTCCGGTTCCGCCGTAGATGGCTTTATGTTGGGGATCCGGCAATAAACAGTCAACGCCATTGTAAAATTCCCGCCCCCTCAGGGAGGGGGCTTTAAGTTCAAGATGTTCAATACTGCCCTCGCCCGGATTACAACAATAGAGGCTTCCCCAACGTCCGGCCCCGTAAATCCTACCATCCGGCCCGCAGGCAAGGACCGGAGAAAATAATCCGTTCTTATCGATAATTTGGCTGGCGGTAAATTGACCGGTAACGGTGTTGTATACAAAAAATTCGCCTTCTCCGCTTATCCCATAAAGATTTCCTTTGTCTTCCGCCCTGATAAGTACTCGGATTCCGGCTTTGGTTTTCATCGGTATCCGCTCAAAACCACCTTTTCTCCCTTTCCAGAGATAGATGCAATTAGAGCCCGGAGCATCAGATGCCGTATAAATGCGCCCATCGGACAGAATCGCAAGAGAACTTTTCACGGAACCATGACAAAATACCCCCATGTCGCGGATTTCATCATCTTTTTCGGAAAAGCTGAATAAATGCGCATCGTTGCCGCCGGTAACTCCATTCAGGCAGCCGTTATAACGAAACATACCGGTAATTCCGGAGCTTCCGGCTTGGACACTGTCAGGAAATTGAAATGCCCGCACAATTCCGGTCCTAATGTAACAACTTTCGTGATAATCCGCTGGATATGGTATCGTTTTGTAAACATGGCCGTCATGCGATTTCACCATAACTCCGTTGTCATCGTAAAGAGTAACGGCACTCTTTTCAGCCGAATCTATTCGTCCGGCTACCTCCCGTCCGACCGGAAACATCGGCAAGGGCCATTTGCGCTGTGTCAGTTTATTCGTATTGATAGTCATTTTTTTATCCCCAACTCCTTAAAAAAGGCCATTTTTCGACAAAATTGTTACCGGCGCCTTCAGGCGTATAAATATAAATTCGCTGCGGGCGGTTGTTAGCCCAACTTCCGCAGGTTAAAAAAACGGAAAATTTTTTTGAGCTCAATACTTTTTTCTGTTTCCCCTGCTTAAGCTCAAGATTTTTACAATACTTGATTTGTTGTGCCAGTCGGCTTTTAGAAA
>JBAYCO010000497.1:0-3295 GCA_041668685.1 Victivallaceae bacterium
GCGCTCCCGGGTCAGTTCGACGATTTCCCGGCAGGCGGCGTCCACCAGTTGGGAATTATCCATAAGGTCTTCAACTTCGGATGAGATAAACTCGCCGCCGCGAACATGCAGACTCTCAAAACACGCCTCCGCTCGCCCGGCTCTGGAAACCAGCGGCGACAGATAGCCCTGCGCAATCATTTCCTTGAGCCCGGCTTCGTAGCAGATATGGTTGAGCAGGTTTTCAGGTTTACAGATCAGCCCGCCCTTCATCCGAAACGGCGTCGCGGTCATTCCGATAAGTCGGACATGCGGATTAATGATTTTCATATCGTTCAGGAACGATTTATACATCGAATCTTCGGAATCGCTATTTAACAAATGACTCTCGTCGATAACAATCAAATCCCAAGAGCCGAGCTCGCAGGCACGGGTGTAAACGGACTGAATCCCGGCGACGATCACCGCGTGATCGGTGTCGCGGCTGTTGAGCCCGGCCGAATACACCCCGACGTCAAGTTCCGGGCAGAGCGCCCTGATTTTATCGGCGTTCTGCTCCAGAAGCTCCTTGACGTGCGCCAGGATTAACACCCGGCCGGACCATTTTTGCACCGCGTCGGAAACTATCTGAGCTATTACAATACTTTTGCCGGTATTATGATGGACAAAAAAGTTACCGTCTACATAGAGATGATTGCAATCAAGCGTAAAACCGTAGAAGTCATCTTCCGGCAACTCCTCAACGGTAAAACCTGTACGAAGAACATTTTTTTTCTGGCGGCGGGTTTGCTTTAGCTTCATATGACGTTTACGCCTACATGGAATAACGCTTATATCGCCATTTATATGCAGCCTAAAATACCAACCTCCGGCTCCGGTTTGACAGGATGCGTATTTCTCTTTGACTGCCACACGGTATCCCAGAGAACGCGCTAATTGCGTAATATCTCCGGCAAGCTCTTGTGATTTCGTTACATATTCAAAGCCGCCACATGTCAGATAACCATCTGAATCCAAAAGACCTGCCAGCAGTTGTAATCTTGAATTACGGCTTGAAACCAGATAGCAATGAGGGATGAACTTACTTTCGGCAAGATGTCCCCATAATTCCAGACTCTCGAGAATTAATTTTACCGGATTATAACTTCCCACGCTGTATACAAGCGAATAAGTCGGAACTCCGGAACTATTTTCTTTTACACTAACCCGGCAACCCATTGAATCCGCATAACGGATAAATTCATCTCCGAGTTCTTCGTCAGCCGAAGTATAAGAAACGCTGTTTGCAATACATCCGTCTCCTATAAGCAGACCGAGAATATATGGCGGCATGGGTAAATCAACCTCAATATCATAATCCACCGGTACACGATAAAGCTTTCGAAGGTGTTTCCATGATTTCGCCTTTTCCAGATATTCTTTGACTGAAATATTGGTTATTTCACCGCCACATTGATAACATAAATAGTTGTTTTTTCCTTCATTCGTACTTACTAACGACAAGACGTGGCTTTCATTTACAACGAACGGCTCGCCTCGCAAAGGGATAATTCGATACATTTTTTCTTGTCCGCGGCATAATGCAAGAACATTGCGTGGAGTAGAATCATTTCCCATAACCTGATCACCGATACGGATATCTTGTACTCGCCGTATCGTCCCGTCGTACATGAGAATAGGATGATCCTTGGCGTGACATCCGGTCGGCAAAACCACACAGGGATTATCGTCCCGCGTCCTTAAATGTTCGTAAACCGCCTCGACAGCTTGTTTTTGATAATTTCTTAACTGCATTTGTTCTGAAATATTTGATTTTTTCTGTTTTAACACGTATAGTATTTTAGAAATGACACGTACAACTCAAAAATGGAGGTAAACATGACTACGGCCAAATTGACTTTGTCTGCCGAAAAAGATGTCATTGATATCGCCAGGAAAATGGCTATCGCTGAGAACACCAGCATTTCAGCCATGTTTGCCGGCTTTATCAAAGCGAAAAACCGGACACATAAACTGAATTTTTCCAGTTTCGCCCCGAATACCAGAAACGCAATTGAGCTGGGCCGGGAACTGGGTGACCGTTTGCCCGCTGACTTCGATTACAAAAAGGAACTTGCCGATGCGATTTCCGAAAAGTACGGAGTCTGAGCAATGAACGTTTTTGTCGATACCAACATTCTTCTTGATGTCCTGATGCATCGCAAAGAACATCTTGTCGAATCCGCAACCGTTTGGGATTGCGCTGAACGCGGAAAAATCAATAGCTATGTTTCCGCCATATCATTCAATAATATCCATTATCTTTTCCGGCGAAATCTTGGAGCGGTTAAGGCGAAACAAGCTGTGGTAACGCTTCGGGACACTTTTAACATCGTTCCGCTCGACGGCAAAATAATTGATCAGGCAATTGACGCCGACTGGAATGATTTTGAAGATGCAATTCAGTTTTTCAGCGCAATTCGCTGCGATGCCGAATGTATTGTTACCAGAAATCAGAAAGACTTTAAAGACAGCTCAATTCCGGCTATGTCGCCAAAGGATTTATTGGCTTTGCTTAAGCTCTCCTGATTTCCAGCCCGGCTTCGATAAGCCGCCGTTTGATTTCGTCAAGGAACATTTCAAAGGCCATCAGCGAGAGTTTCAGCTTGGCGCGGGCAGCGCTCAGGTTGAGTCCGGCCATCAGTAAGTAACAAATCTCCCGCATGACCGGATCGGCGATACTCTCGACAACCCTTCTGGTTATGATTATTTTTCTGCATCTGCATTGCATAATTTTTCCATCCTTATATAAAGCATGCCGTCCGGCGGCAGCGGTTCATGTTTTTCGGCGGTAATCTTCACTATCTGGCTGTCGTCGTGATAAGCCCCGGCGTACTGCATCGCGTCGAGGACGCATTTCAGCAGATTATCCAGATCGCGGCGCCTCCGGTCCGGCGGATAGGCTTCAAGAAAAAGCTCTATATCGCCGTCCAGAGGTTTGATGCCGTATGACCGGAGACGCGCAACCACAGTTTCGCGGTATTTGCGTCCCGGCCTGCTGATCAGCACACGGGGTCCGACATGCCGATAGTAATGATTGACACTTGGAGGATACGGCAGTTCAAATTCCATCTTACCCGCGTTTCCACGGCGCTGACTGCTGGCGCGGTTCCGATGATGTTGCCGGAGCCGGTTTGGCGGCATAGCCTTTGATTTCGTTGCTTATTTCATCGGTACCGTCGCGCTTTTTGCACTTGACGTTGATTTCCAGCGGCAGGTTATGCAGATCGACCGAGTCATTCGGCGTCATCACGTTGACCGCCCGGCAGATAGCCGA
>JBAYCO010000498.1:0-3291 GCA_041668685.1 Victivallaceae bacterium
CACTCTTTTCGCAGGTTTAAATAGTAGCTCAAGCGTCCCGCTTGAGTCATGAACGGACGGACGTTAACCGGCCACCGACACAACCGGGACGGTTGTGCTACTATCACGTAAAGCAGCACATTCAGCCTCAGAAAAAGACTGAGCCGTTACAAAATTATGGAATAACAGCGTAAAAAAAGAAAACGTTGGTTGAATTTCAATAATTCTGCGATTAAAATAAATGCCAGGGTTTTAATGGATTGTTGAAGTTATACTTTGTTAATCTGAAAATTTAACATTTATATTGCCGCCAAGTAGGCCGGCTTTCGATGAAAGCGGCAATAAGCGACCATTATACGGCCTGACAACGTTTCATGTCGCCGGTCTCATCGAGACACGGCGCTACTTGAGGTCGTAAGTAAATATCAGGCAAAAGTTAAAAATTCAACCTGAAACGGTATAATTGGCAAAAAAGGAAAAGAAAACATGCAACAGGAAAAAAACCAACCGAATCTGCAAGCAGAAGAAATTAAAGTTAACAAATTAGAATTGTATGAAAAACCGACTGTCACGCTGTCCGAACTCCAGTCCAACACCGCCCTTCTCCCAGCCGGCACCACGTCAGATGGGGGCGTTTATACTTCATCATGATGTGATTGAGGGGGCGAGACTCTGTCAAGCCGTAGATGATAATGAAATATGGGAAAAATAACATTAAACAAGCTCAAGGAAAGTGAAACTTTTCACCTGAAACCACCTGCGTTGTACAATAAGGAAGTTCTTCTCAAAATGTATGGAAACGGAACGCGAGAGGAACAAACCACCCAGGAAATATTGTCTCTGGAATATGAAAAGTACGGTATTGAATCCCTGAAGAAAGCCGACGGCGGTTTTCTGTTCTATGTAACCGACAGGCAAAAACAAAAATTAACCATCGCGAACGGGCCTGATACGACTACTTCTCTGTTTTACCATGTACAGAAAGACTCCATTATAATATCATGCTATTTAAAAGAATTATTGGGAAACAACGAGATCCCGAAAGACATAGACGAAAAACAAGTTGCGGCAATACTAAGCTGTCTTCCGCGCGATAAGGAATCAACCTGTTACAAATACATCAAACGTCTGCCGCCGGGACATATTTTAACATTTGATAAATCCGGCCTAAAAGTTTCCCCATATAAGACATTAGAAAATATACCCCAAATATATCTCCAAAATGATGCTGAATATGTTGAACGTTTTCTTGAATTATACAGAAAGGCTGTAAAAACAAGAATTGCTTCAAGCAGCAAAACAGGTATAAGCCTCAGCGGGGGACTGGATTCCGGAACAGTTGCGGTTTTAGCGGCTGAAGAACTCGCGGTTCAAGGTGGAAATCTATATTCTTACTCGCAAATCCCCATATATGACACGAAAGTTTTTTTACCTGCAAGCCGTTTTGGAAATGAAAGCGGTTACATAAAAAGCTTGTGCGACCGCTATCAAAATATCATACCAAAATTTTTGGATTCAAAACATATCAGTCCTGTAGACGGAATAATAAGGTCTCTTGATTTGTGTTGCCAGCCAATGCATGCCGCGGGAAATATGTTCTGGATTCATGATATCAGGGAAACTGCCGGGAAAGATGGAATCGACACTTTGCTTAACGGTCAGTTCGGCAATATGGCGGTATCTTTTGCCGGCCTGAAAGACCATTCAAAGGGCTTAATTGATTTTATAAATAATTCAGGATATTACAAACTATATAATGAGAAGCTTTCAGGAAAAGCTTTAGCGAAGCTAATTATTCCTGAACTCATACTGGACATTATTAGAAAATTCAAACAGAATGTTCAGCCTACCCGCTCTGAAAACTGGCATAATTTTTCATCAATAAATCCAGTTTTTGCGGAAAAGCTTGGGATAGCGGACGTTCAGCCATTTTCTCAGAAAACAAAGAAAGGACAAAATCCTCAACACATAATGTATGAGAACTGTTTTCGTGGAGTTGACGCAGATATAATGCCTGTCATGACTGAAAAATATGGTGTAAATTACCTGGATCCAACTTTCGATAAGGAACTTGTTGAATTTTGTTTCGGCATACCCGACGAACAGCATCAGAGATACGGAATGGCAAGATTTCTGATAAGGCGGGCATTTAATGAAAAGATGCCTAAGGAAATAATCTGGAATACAGACAGAGGCGGACAGGCAGCCGATATAAGCTTTAGAGTCAAAGATGAATATAAAAGAGTAAAGCATATCCTTGAGGTATTAAAAAAATCTCCTTCAGGATGTGAAATTCTTGATATACAAAAGATGGAAGGTGTTTTAGACCGCACATTAACAGAACAAAGTATCCAAATCAAAATTGATACAAGCAGCATTTTATTACGGGGAGTGATGGTTGGTTTATTCCTCCTTCGCAACGAAGGTGATAAAAACGAATACTGATTCCTTGAAAAGATGAAGCAGGCAAAAAATCAGGCCTGAAAACAAGGCATAAAACCGAAAAACGTAAAAAAAGAAAATTTGGTTGAATTTCAATAATTCTGCGATTAGTGTAAGAGACAGGGTTTTAATGGATTTTCGAAGTTAACTGGCAAAAATAAGGGTGGAAATATGCAACGGGAAAAAAATCAGCCGAATTTACAACCTGAAGAAACTAAAGCCGCCTCTTTAGAACCGTATGAAAAACCGGCGGTGGGCCATCTCAGCTCAAGCAACAGTGGCGACAAGGCCTCTCCCTCAAGCACCGAGATTACTGCTAATTATGGACTGAGTTGAAACCGGCATATACAACGCTTGATTACGTCTTTATTCACATAAAATATTGCCGCTCCAAGGTTGTTCCTTATACTATTCCGCCCTTTGCCATAGACGCAACGTATATCTTTAAGCCGCCAGGCTCTTTGAACTGCGGCGCCCCTCCGCCACTTTAGAATTGTCCGCTCTTATATCGTTTTACGCCTGAAATCCCAAGAAAGCATCGGTACACTTTGAACAAGAAAATGTACCAATCAGGGAATTAACCATCCTTTGATTGAATCGAAAAGCGCAAAAAAAGAAAACATTGGTTGAATTTCAATAATTCTGCGATTAGTGTAAGAAACAGGGTTTTAATGAGTTAATAATAACCGGATTAAATGTCACGGAGCGGCTGTATCAACCGGAATATTCGATAGAGGATGTTTTCCGCTATGTCGCCAATTGGTTGAAATATTTTAAATCAAGGTTTCAAAGGTTCTGTCAAAAGTAGAATGAAAACGTATGAAAAAAGGTAAGAGGGAGGTAAATCGACGTTAATATCTCGTCACGGTC
>JBAYCO010000499.1:0-3279 GCA_041668685.1 Victivallaceae bacterium
CCTCATAGTTCAAAAGCACCGGCGCGGTTGCCGGAAGGATATAAACCCGAAACAAAGGAGTATCACACAATGATCACAATCAAAGAAATGCTGGAAAAAGGCTGTTTGCTCATGATTCAAAGCGGCGGGAATCTTTATATTCCCCTGAAGCCGATAATCGAGATTCTGGAGCTGGACCGGGATGAGCAGTTGAATATGCTCAGGAACGATCCGGTTTTCTCCAAGGCGCTGACGCCTCTTGTTATCCCGGACGGAGATGGCGGAACAACGGAAGTTCTCGGCCTGACCATGCCTTATCTCACCGGCTGGACGCTGCGTCTGAATCCGAACGCTTACAGCGGCAAGCTCAAAGACGACATCGTCGAGCTGCAACGCAAGTGCTTTCATACTCTGGGCATGTACATGGGCAGCCAGGCATAAACAAAAAATGCCGGATCGATCTTTGTTTCGCCTGGATAGACGACCAGTTGTTTTTACCGGCGGCAATGCTGGATAACGATCCCGCCCGGGCGGTAAGCCGGGCGCTTATCGCAAACACCGACGTTTACAGCCGGGGTATGCCGGACTATTTTGTCCCCTATGAGTGGCTTAAGGAGCAGAGGCTGGATTTGGCGGAGCTTCTGGAAAATATCCGTGAAGCCGCAGAACCGTTCCGACATAAATTAACCGGCAACCCGTGCCAGGTGTGCAGTCATTATTCACCGGAAAAGTAAGTGCCGGATAGTGCGGATTCGTAAAAATGCCATTAGCTGGGAGGGTATTGTTTTGATGGAAAAATATACAGAATCATAATATTTGATTAACCCTGCTTGAATTGTAACAAAAACAATATATATTTTGTTATTTTTAATAAAAGGGAAATAACTGTGGCGCAGTCGTTAAAAGATAAAATAATCCGGGAATTGAAAAAGAATCCCGATTTTATCTTTTTTGATAAGGATTTTTTTGAACTGGGCAGTCCCGGTGCGGTTCGCATTACCCTGAAACGCCTATGTGATGACGGAGAAATCGATCGCCTGACAAGAGGGCTGTACGGATATTCATCCTGTTGTTGCACTTCGCCGTCCCCGACAGAGTTGGCTGAAGCGATTGCCCGTAAGTTCGGCTGGAAAATCGCCCCATCCGGCGAAACGGCGCTGTTTTTCCTGGGCATATCCTGTCAAATGCCGTCGGTAATGGAATTCATATCGACCGGACCGTACCGCAGTTATGAAATAGGCGCGTACGAATTGTGCTTCAAACATGCATCTTCGAAGAATTTCACGATCCAGGATTTCATGGGAAAACTTGTGGCGCTGGCACTGGAAGAGCTGGGCAAAGACAATATCACTCAGGAAATTATCGAAATGCTGCGGGCTAAATTAACCGAGAAGCAAAAAAGAAGAATTATATACGAGAGCCGATATGTCACCGTGTGGATTCATGATTTTCTAAAGGATATATTGCAGTGAAAAAGTTGCCTGATAGTTTAATGCGTCATTCCGGAAAAACGGCAGGATGAACAGTACAGACTACCCCGGATTATATCAATATTCGCTCAAAGTTGACCAGTATAAGAAACTGGATGACGAGCAATACGTAAAGACGATTGCGGCATTGCAGTCCGGCTCTGAGACTGAGTATGCATCCGCACGCGAACTGCTCATATGCTCTCACCTGGGTATGGTTTTCAGGTTGGCTCAAAAAATATCCTGGCGTTACAAGCTGGACCTGAGTGAATGCGTGGGGCTGGGAAATTTTACGCTGGTTGAGCGGTTCGACAAGTTCGACCCGGAACGAGGCACGTTTTTCACCTATATGCGCAAGATAGTCGCCTATCGAATGCTTCGAGACCAATTTGATTATTATTCCCGTGCCAGGGATTACGATGCGACCATTGACGATGTTGCACAGGAATACCAGGAGATTGATTTACAAGGGAAATATGTCGGATTACATGCCGCCCTCAGACAATTGAACAAGGAAGAGTCAGAAATTATCCACCTTTTGTTTTTTACTCCAATGAGGTATTCCGAAGAAAGCGTAGCCGAATGTCTTGGTCGTACTGTCCGTGGTCTGAAAGAATCAAAAGCCGCTATTCTTGCAAAACTGCGGGATATAATGGGCTCCAGAGATTATTTCCCCGAAAAGCAATATGCCATTATAAAATAAAAACTGTAATCAGGATATTCCAAATGAATAAAATGCTGAATGCAATACAGAAGATTTTCGCGGGAAGGTATGAATCATTACATTCAGACAGGTATGATGACACTCTATGCCGAAAATTATTGAAATATTTACAGGATCTCCTGCATGAAAAAAAATTCAAAACCCCGCAACTTGATATGCTGCTGGCTGGAAAATATCCAACTTTAAATGTTGAAAAAATCATCAACGATGAACTCAATATCGCGCATGACTATGAAGGATATTATTTTACTCCCCTTGAGGATTTTTCCTGTGAACAGTATGAAGATATTCTGCATAACTTGTTTCCTCCTGTATTCAGTGAATATTTTCCATATGGAACGAAGAGCTTAGAATCGGATGAAAATATACTTTTGACTTGGCACTTGTATGCCGAAAGAAAGGTTCGTGAGGAGTTGTGGTATGCGCCTGATGAATTGCGTCCGTTTTGTTGTCTTATTTATGATTATATCAATGCGAAAATATCTGAAGACTGCATAATCATGGAACATTTTTTACGGAATTACAACCATTTTATTCTGAGTCATAAATGGAGGGAAACGGAGCAACTGCAACTTAAACTCAAAGAAGAAAGTCTATTACGCGAACAGTTTCAAAGTATTAATGCTCATCTGGCCAAGGAAAATGAGCAATACCAGAATGCTTTGAAAACGCGTTATATCACATTAAAAGACGCCGCCCGTGCGGTTTTGCGTATTAAGTATCATAAAGACGATGTTGAATCGAAGGCCGACGCGGTGATCAAAAGATTAAAACGCCGTTACCCGAAACTGCCAATACCACTTAACGGCAGCGGAAAGCAGGGGCGGCAATACTATCCGGTTAATTCACTTATCCCTTTATTTCAAAGTGTAATTAAACTGCCGGAAGCTGATATCAGTTGCGCTATCCGGACGGTAGGAATACCTCGTGACCAGTTGGATATCCAGCCATAACTCTGCCGTAACCCTGCCGCTGTAATTTTTTTTCAAAAAAATAAAATATTTTTCACTAGCATCCCATAGGAATTGATTTTTTTTGAAAATAGGATGCTTCACAGCTATCTTCTAATTTACCACAAAAAGGAGAAGCCGATGAAGACATCCAAAA
>JBAYCO010000500.1:0-3268 GCA_041668685.1 Victivallaceae bacterium
ACAAAGCGATTATACAGCCGGTAAGCAGCAGGACAATCCATATCGGCGTTTTTCTGAACACCAGGAGAACAACGCCGATTACCGCCATTACCGCGGCTCCGGCATACGCATTTACCTGGTTCATCATCAGGTAGCGGAAAGAAATACCGCGCGAAACAGTCACAAACAGCTCAAGCCACCTGGCGGGAGCAAGATAAAACGCCAGTATCACCATCGCACACAAAATCGAAGTCCAGCCGATATACTTGTAAAATTTAGGAAAATGGCGTCCATAGCGACGGATAAAAAAACCATAGTACATTCCCGTAAGTATCGCAATGGGCGGCGCCAGCATAAGGATCGAACGCGCGTCAAAATTAGGCGTGAACAACAAGACGAAAAACAAGGCGAAAAATAAAGTCCGCAGAAAACGGCTGAAAATCGGCGTTTTATCCAGAGGCATGAACGCCACGCAAAACGGAACCCAGACAATAATACTCCACGGCAGAAAACGCACAAACACATCAAACGGGAAAAGAACAACATGCTCAATGAATTCCCAGACATTCTCCCCTTTCCAGGAGAGAGGCCTGATATCCACCTCCCCTGCAAAAACCAGATACGGTATCCACCAAAGCAGAATGAAAAATAAAAGAACAACTATCCCCAGAATAAATCCCGGCTTTTTTAGTTTGCGCCAGACCGTCATGGGCCGGCGCATGAATATCAGCGGAAAGATAAAATAAAGGATCGCGATAAAACCTTTTGTGTAAAACGCCAGGCCGCAGAAAAAAAAGCCCAGTATCCAAGCCATATTCCACCTGCCGCGCCCTACCCCCAGGGAAAACCATACCAGCCAGCCGGCCGTCAGGAACAAAAGCATGAAAGTATCAGGATAACCGTCAATTGCTTTTTCTATAATTATATTGGAACTTATCATCACCGCGGTCGCTACCGCCGCGGCCTGCACCCCCGCCGCGTTCCTGGCGGCAATCCAAACCAGACAGGCCAGTCCCGCCAGTCCCAGCACGGATACCAGGCGAAGCACAAATTCCACCGGCAGCCCCAGGTCTCCCATTAAACTTGAAACAACCAGCGGAAAAAGCGGACATGAATCGTAAGCGTACTCGCCATGAGCAAAAGTTATCGGCGGGGAATGTTCCAGCTCAAAAGTCTGAACCGCATAATAATCTTCGTCCCAGTAAAGTTCTCGTTCTCCCAATCGCCAGGGGGAAAATATAACTAAAAACGCCGTTACCAGGAGCAGGAGAATAATTAAAGGATTTTGCTTATTTTCTTCGTAAAGCGCCATAATACCCCCGTCACGCGGTCAACATCAAATAACACATCAACAGATAAATCAGGGACGCCGACAAGTCATTGCCGGTCGAAACGAAAGGACCGGAAGCAACCGCCGGATCAATATTAAAACGGTGCAGCACTATCGGGAATACGGTTCCGGTCAACGCCGCAAAAGTCATAGCGCAAAACATTGAACAGCCCACCACCAGAATCAGCCTTATCAGGGAAATCCCCATGTCCGCCTTGGCGAAAAAAGTCAGGTTGATCCAGACTACGCCGGCAATTATAACACTGCAAACCGTCCCCATTATCGCCCCCACCAGCATTTCACGCCGGAAAATACCGGCCAGGCGGGAAAATTTTATTTCGCCGAGCGCAATGCTGCGAATCGTTACCGCGGTTGCCTGCATTCCCGTATTCCCCCCCATTCCGAGGATAACCGGAACAAAAGCCACCAGGCACACTGCTCGTTCGATACTGGTTATTTTCTGAACGACAAAACTTACCAGCGTTCCCGTAACCATAGTAACCAGCAGCCACGGCAGACGGAGACGGACGATTGACACCGGAGAAGACTCATTATGCTCTATGTCCGGGGCTCCGGCCATACGCGCCATATCTTCCGCGGCTTCTTCGTCAATAACGTCGATAATATCATCCACGGTAATACGCCCGATAAGCCTTTTTTCGTGATCGACTACCGGAATAACCAGCAAATCGTATTTTCTTACTTTATGTGCGACATCAACCTGGTCTTCATCGACATAGGCGAAAACCGGATCCGGCTCGACAACCTCTTTAACCAAAGAGCTGCCAGGCTTGGCAATAAGCTCGGAAATGGTAATCGTACCTACCAGGCGGGCTTCTTTGTCAACGACAAAAACCGAGGTTACGGGGTCGGAATAATCCGCTTTAGCCAGAGCGCTGATCGCCTGCTGGACAGTAGCTTCCGAGGAAACCGCGCAGAACTCCGGAGTCATCAGCCCCCCGGCGGTATCCTCCTGGTAATGGGCAAGTTCCTGGATTTCTTTCTTTTTGGCGGGAGCAAAAAAGTGCAGAACTTTATTCCGGTCCTGAATATCAAGTTCATTGAAAAGGTCCGCCGCATCGTCGGGGGCCATTTCCTGCATGACTTTCGCCAGTCTCGAAGGCGGCAGGCGGTAGATTACGTCCTCCACATCATCGGAATCCATTTCCGACAGGACTTCAGAGGCGACTTCGTTATCAAGGATGGAAAAAACCTGTTCCAGTTCTTCGCTGTCAAGTTCGTCGAGAGCATCCGCCACGTCGGCCGGATCAGTACAGGAAAACTGCTGGCGAAGCTCATCGAATTTTTTGGTTTCAAGAAGCCGCTGTATATTTTTTTTATCCAAATGTGCCACAGGTATCCTCCCGGCAGAGCCGTCCGGTATGATGCGCGGCCCTGAAAAAGTTCTGCCTGACCACCAAGCTTCGTTTTAGTGGTCAGGCGGCAGATCGTCATTCGTTATCAAGGATTAAAAATCGTCACCCATGAGGTCGAGCCAGAAAAACCCGGTAATAAAGTCGGCGATTTCCACCGGATGTACGCCAACGCCGATTCCCAGGAACCAGCCGACCCGACAACCGATCTTCCAGAAATCGACGTCATTATCCCGAAAAGCGTCCAAGTGATAATCAGCAGCCGAAAACTGCGGGAAATCAATTACGTACTCGTTAACCGTACCGGAAGTTTCATCAACAAACGTCACATCCTTTTCCATAAAAAAGAAGCCGACATGCTTAGTCGATTTATGTCCGGTTCCATATTGGCGCGCATAGTCTTTAGCCAGAAAATAAGTTTCGCCGTAGCTGCCGCCGATCTGAAAATAACGCGTAGCCTGTAATTCAACGGCAAAAGCGCCGCCCATACTGAAATCCATCGTCACAATATCAGTGGCGTCAACTACACGGTTGGGAATATATAACAAAAGATAACGACCGAGATTTTTCATGGTCTCGGTAAAAT
>JBAYCO010000501.1:0-3259 GCA_041668685.1 Victivallaceae bacterium
CGGGACGCTTGAGCTACATTGAACGGAGCCGGCTCAAACTTGTTTGAGTGTGACAAGTACATTATATCATCAGCGCCCCCCCCAAACAAGTCTTGCCAGAAAAATGCAAGATATTACAAACAAATGCCTAATTACTATCGAACATACCCTGATTTTATCAGGCGGCTTTCGGCGGCGTTTCTTTTGGGAGATGGAAACGCCAGCAGATAGAAAGACAAGTTGTCTATGAACGCGTAATTGTCCATAATACCCATATGTGCGCCCTGCACATTAATAACCGCCTGCCATTTTATGGGGGATTTAGGGAAAGGCGTCCATTTTTTCCCCGCCCGCTGGTCAAAACGAGCGCTGCACGAAAGAATTTTGCCGTCGCCGGCGGCCCATCTTATAACCTTGAGCTTATTGGTTTGCGGATCAACCGTAGCGCTGCGGCTGGTTTTTACCGCATCCCCGGCAAAGAGGATCAGCATAATATCATCGGGAGGAGCTGAATCAACGCTCATAACCTCCGTAAACCGTTTAGCCCGTCTAAGGCATTTACGCAAATGGTCGAGCGCTATCTCGCGCCGTTTTTCCCTGGATTTCACTTTCGGCAATATCGCTTCAAGCACGCTGTCCCGCTTCGGGTCGGCCAAGCCCCAGTTTCTGGCTATCCAGACTTTGGGGTCAAAAATATCGACTTCCGGCTGTCCGGGTTTGTCGGCCAGAATAACCGCCCGCATACCGCTTACCGGCATCATCTGGTAAGAACTGACGAAAGTGCCGATCAGCCCCGGAGGATATACCGGCAAACTCGTATCCAGAAGCAAGCCTTGAGTAAGTTCAATACAGGTATCCAGATAACCGGCATTGGGCGTACCGACGATAATCGCTTTATCGACGTTTTTGCTGCCGCGCCAGTCAAGCTTAGGCATACTGCCGTCGGCCGGTTCCAGTTTCTGGTCGCCGTAGCGCAGATAATAGCGCGTAACCAGGCCGCCCATGGAATGCGCCACGATATCAAACTGTACGTCAAAATTGTCAAGCCCGTAAAGTTCTTTATACTTCAGTTGCAGGTATTTCTTCCTGGTCATGATGAAATTATGCAGGCGACGGCTGTTTTCGGCAATATCATTGCGCCAGTCATAATAAAAACAGAACATGGAATAGAACTTTTTGTTTTTCGGCAAAGGCTGTCCTTCCGGCACATAGCCGCTTTCCTGAAGCACATTGATAATTGACTGATAGGCGGTCAGTTGGAAGTCAATGTTCATGATCTTCACATTCATATTTTTCAACAGCCTTACCGGTTCAAGGTCATTGGGAACCGACAGCGGCTTGTCAAGTTCCATTGGGTAGGCAAGCTGGCGGAAATATTTCTTTGAAAAACCTTCCACTATCTGCGCTCCGGTAAAATTACCCCATACGCATTCCCCGGTTTCCTTGTCGCGCAGCCTGGCGCCGAGAAAACCATGGATAAAGATAACCGGATTACGGGCCGGGCCCTGGTATTTCTTGGACTCTTCGGCAATATCCCCGTACAAAGGTTTTTCATAAACATTGGCGGATTGATATGAACCGATAGCCGGATCTGTAGAAGTGCATGCGCCGGTAAATAATACCAATAATGCCGAAATAGCCGACAAAACAAAAAATCCTGATTTTTTCATAGTATCACCTTCTTTAGTAAATTCAGCCTCAAAAAATTCTCTATATTTTTTTAATATAAGTCCAACAGCCGGTTTTAGTCAAATCCATATTATTATAAAACTATGATTTTAGCTATTAACCGGATTTTTAATTATTACCGCTCGTAGTATATTTATAAAAATCAGATAAGGAAACAGTTATGGACAGCAATACGGAAAATACCGGAAAAATCATATCAAAAAAACAGTATCGCATAACCCTGGCAATTATTTTTTTCTGCGCCGTTGTCCTGACTTATTTCCTTCCCTCAAAATCAAATACGGCAAAAACGGAACAAAAATTCCCCGTAATGGGGACTTTTGCCCACACCGTCATCTATGGCGCTCCGGAGCTTGCCGCCGAAGCCGCCGACACGGTCAGGGATGTTTTTTTCGAAGTGGAAAAAACCTGCAATATTTTTGATCCGGAAAGCGAATTATCCCGGCTTAACGCCTCCGCTTCCGCCCAACCGTTTAAATGTTCCCCGCTGCTCTGGAATATGTTTAAGGCAGCGCGGCGGGCTTATGATATTTCCGGCGGAGCCTTCGACGTAAGCGCCCGCCCGTTGATGTTGTTATGGGGCTTTTACCGTAAACGGGGCGACACGCTTCCTGCGCAGTCGGAAATAGATAAAGCCCGAAGCGGCATCGGTCTTAATAAAGTAATCTTTGACGATAAAAACCGCACCGTAAAGTTCTCTCAACCCGGCATGTCAATAGATATGGGCGGTATCGCCAAAGGAGCGGCGGTGCAGTTGGCGGCTGAAAAAATAAGTTCCCTGGGAATCAGGAACGGGGTTATCGACCTTGGGGGAAATATGTACTGCTTCGGCAATCCTTCCCGCTCCGGGAAATACCATATCATAGGCATTCGCGATCCCCTGGCGCATAACCGGGTATGCGCCAGGCTGGCAATGCGCGACCAGGCGGTTGCCACCAGCGGCAATTACGAGCGTTACGTAAACATCAAAGGACGCCACTACACCCATATAATGAACCCTAAAACCGGAATACCGGTAGAAGATATGCTTTCGGTAACGGTTATCTGCAAGGACGCCGGGAAAGCTGATTTCCTTTCAACATCGGTTTTTATTAACGGCCCGGCTTTTGCGAAACGTATATGCAAAACGAATCCCGATACCGGTATTTTCATCGTCCGCAGGAGGCCGGATGATAAATCCCGGACGGAAACCATGAAATACGGCAACTTAAAAATACTTGACAACAAATAACCTGTCGTGATTATCCGTAAAAACGGAATATTCAGGCGCTTATATCGAATTGCATTGGGTGCACTGATGATATAATGTACTTGTCATACTCAAACAAGCTTGACTGGTTCCGTTCAATGTAGCACACTCTGCGTAGGCTGAGCCTGAGCAAAGCGAAAGGCAACCGTCCCGCTTGTGTCCGTTTTCACGAGAAAGGTCTGACTTTCGCTTTGCTCAATCTCAGCTCACGCGAAGTAAGCTGTATTCGCGTTTATCCAGCACGTAAACATCCTAATCGGGTCTATACTCAAGCGGGACGCTTGAGCTACATTCGCGTTTGTGAGAAAAAACTCCCGACATAAGTTTACATCATTTTATCAG
>JBAYCO010000502.1:0-3246 GCA_041668685.1 Victivallaceae bacterium
ACCAGTTCGCAGACGAAGCTGTGTGACTGTATTCGGCTGCGGTCTCCCACCCTGACGTTTTTCTGGACTTCGACGAACGGCCCGACAAAACAGTCATCGCCGAAAGTGCACGAATAAATATTTACCGGCTGAACCACAGTGAAATTCCGGCCGTGCTTTACGTCAACGATTTTTGCATGATATTCTTTCATTGTTCAGTTACCAGTTATCAGTTACCAGTTATCAATTATCAGTTGCCGGTCTGACGACCGGCGCTCCCGGTATATTTTAAAATTCGCAATTTTTTATCTTATTCCCAGTCCGACAAGCAGCCATGGCTGAAGCATTTCCCACCAGCCGACGAAGGGTTTTATTTTGGAATAGTTTTTTTTCTTTGCCGGATATATCATGCTTATGGGAACCTCAATACAGCGGTATTTCAGCTTTATGGCTTTGGCGTAAAGATAATATTCGAACTGGTAATGCCAAAGCCATTTGTCCTGCCAATGTACTTTGGGGTTATGCACAAGATCGATTTTAAAAGCCCGGTAGCCGCAGGTGGCGTCAGTGAGTTTTTTCCTGAACAGGATCGTTACCAGGGTATTGACCACCAGCGGGATTGAAAATTTCCGGAAAGCGGGCAGGTTGGGAGAATCGCCGCCGGGCAGGAAGCGGCTTCCAGTAACGTAGTCGGCTTCGCCGTTTTTTATCGGGTCGATAACGCGGTGCATTTGTTCCGGCGTCATTTTTCCGTTTCCGGCGATGTTGCCGACTATATCGCAACCGCGTTCAAGGGCTTTTTCCACGCCTATTCGCAAGGCGTAGCCGATGCCGTAATTTTTATCGAGCCGAACAAAGTCGAAACCGGATTCCTCAATCATTTTTTCAGAGCCGTCGTTACTGCCGTTGTCGACGATGATGAATTCGTCCGCCGGCATATCCCGGCGGCATTTTTCCAGAAGCGGCGGCAGTTCTTCGGCCTGATTGTATACCGGCATGATGAAAAGAGCTTTCATTACTTCTCCTGATCTATGATTGCCAGCAGAGTTTCTGAAACGGTTTTTACTTCCTCTTCGCTCATTTCCGGGAACATAGGCAGGGACAGTATTTTGCCGCACAGGTTTTCGGATACCGGGAATTCCATGCGGGCAAAATCCATATCTTTATAGACGAGCTGCTTGTTTATAGTAAGCGGGTAATGGATTCCGGCAAAAATATTTTTCTTATGAAGCTTTTCCAGAACCGCATCGCGTGAAACATTTTTGAAACGGATCACGAACAAATGATAATTCTGAAGACAGTCTTCCGGCGCTTCGGGCGGCAGAAGGATTTCGTCACAGTCTTTCAAAAACTTGCGGTATAAGGCGGCCTTTTCATTACGGCTGCGGTTCCATTCATCCAAGTGTTTCAACTTGAAATCAAGGATCGCGGCCTGAACGTTGTCCAGACGGGAATTGCCTCCCGGACGGTCATGAATATATTTTTTGCTGCCGCCCCAGTTGCGCAGGGCGCGGATCTCGTCGGCTACGGCATCATCGTTGGTGGCGACTGCGCCGCCGTCCCCGAATGCTCCCAGGTTTTTGCCCGGATAAAAACTGAATCCGGCGCCGAAACCGAGACTGCCGCATCTTTTCCCGTTCAGTACGCTTCCGTGCGCCTGGCAGGCGTCTTCGAGGATTATTACCTGCGGGCCGAATTTAGCTTTGATCTTTTCAACATCGCACGGATAACCGTATAAATGAACCGGCAGGACGATGTCGGGGCAGGGGCCGTCATAACTGTCAACGTCTATCTGATAAGTTTCCGGATCAATGTCGCACAATGCGATTTGAGCCCCGGCATTGGCGATCGCCAGGGTGGTGGCGATAAAAGTATTATTCTGGGTAAGGACGATTTTGCCTTCGGCTTTACAGGCTTTAAGCAGCAGGGTCAGCGCGTCGGTGCCGGAACCCACTCCCAGGACATGTTTAACGCCGAGGTATTCGGCAAAGCGCGTTTCAAAGCCGTGCAGTTCAAGGCCCATAATGAATTGACATGAAGAGCATACGTTCAGGAGGATTTCTTCATACTTATCGGAATATCGACTGAAATTGCGGCGCAGGTCAACTAACGGTATATTCATGAGTCATGGTCCTTTAAATAACATTAGATGTAACCATACTATAACAATGTCGGAGGCACAAGGCAAAGATTATTGGAATATTTTATGAAATTTAATTTGGAAAACAAATTGCTGTCATTTTATTAAGCGAAACAGGAAAAACTCCCCGTCGTCAAGTAACTTTTCAAACTTTTCGGGATGAGCTTTCGCCCAGCGAAGCTCCTGGGCGTTGTTAGTCATAAAATCATGGTTGGTCAGCCTGATGATGAGATAGTCTGTGTTTTGTTCCTTAAGGCGTTTATGCCATTCGGTAAAGGGAACAGGGTTATTCCTGATTTCCGTATATGAGTCGAACATATGCGGATGAGTTGAATTTTTCCGGTTAATTGGAACGTATATTACTTTGTTGCCCGGCATGTCGGCCATAAACATATAATTGTACCAGGAGCCGACTGAGGCTATTGTGAGCGGTTTGCCGTCAGTACGAAAATGATCCCATATGATTTTCATGCATTTTCCCCCGAATTTACCGGCGAAAATATAGTTGCAATCTTCCTTCGCGGCCATTCGTATTTGAAACAGGCATGGCAGGGCGATTATGAAAAGAGCCGTCAAGGCGGTACAGCAATAACGGAATACTTTATTTGAACTGAAAATAAAAAGCAATGCCAGAACTCCCGCAATTATCCAGACTGTGATTAAATTAAAATAATTAACGGTATATGATAGAAGGATACATAGCCCGATCAATGCGGCAATGCTGATTATGCGGGTTAAAGATTTTTTTTCGGTAATTGTCACATTCGACAACGGAATAACCAGAAGTGCCGAAAGCATCAGGATTGGGATTATTTGCCTGGCCTGCGCCAGGGATGGATAATAGCTGAGTTGTATTGCTGTGAGGAGTATGAGAAGCGGGGCAAGCAGGATGAATACCATTTGTTTTTTGAGGAATTTGCGGTGCAGGCAGAATAAGACAATAACCGCGAAAGGCAAGATTACGTATAAAATACCTGACGTTGAGTTCATGTCCCATATGTTCCGGCTGACAAACACGTTCCATGAACTGAATTTTAAACCCGGAGCGGGATGGCTGATATCAATGCCCGCCGTAAATACCGGGATGCCGGCGATATATATTTTTGTAGGATAAAAAGGATTGCCTG
>JBAYCO010000503.1:0-3238 GCA_041668685.1 Victivallaceae bacterium
CGATATGGTCTGCGGTTTTCGAAAATCGATAAGCACTCTTGGTTGTACTCCAAAGATGCCGGTCAACCGCGGCTTTTAGTTCCGCCGCCAGTTCCGTATAATACCGGCTGTTTTTATCATCTTCGAAAATCGTTGCGATTTCAGATGCCGCCAGCAGTCCCCGGTAAACATAGGCCTGATTGGACAATGATTTTTCGAAACCCGGCCCTACCGGAAGCGCCAGCGGACACGTATAGAGTCCGTCGGTTTCCTTTTTTGACAATACCTGATTGCGCATATGGGTATTAACCGGTTCCGGGTAAAACTTTTTCAGGAACTCCAAATCTCCGTCAAAATTATATATTTCCAGTATATCCGACTCGGTAAAGCCTGAAACGTCATAACATATATCACAGGGTGTGTCCCTGACCGGAAACGCGCCGCCGCTTGTATTTTTCAATATATATTCTAAGGAAGACCTGCCGGGAGCGGTATTTCCGAACGCGTAATAAAAAGTCCGGTTCCCGGCCGAATCAAACCATAGGAACAATCTCCGGTCCCGCCTTGGGCTGTCAGCGAATTCATAATTTCCTACGGTTTCCCGGTGTTTCAGGGTACAGGCCTGGACTGTGGCAACTGCTCCTTTCCAGATCGCGTTGAGCAGATCGTCCGAGCATGAAAATTTTTCATCCGCCTTAAAACCACGTGTGTAAAATGCCTTTTCGGGAGCGATCCGGACGCCGCAGAAACTTATTGTCCCGGCAATCTTTACGTACCTGAAAGCCGCCCATTGACCGTTGCGCAGCGGATAACAAAGCCCGTCGGAAAAGTCGCCGCAGACGCTTATTTCTCCGCCGTGCTGTTCGTAATAGCCGGATACGTATTTCCCGAAATCAATAAGCGTTTCATCATTAAAGACGGCCGTCGCTTTGTCTTTGCGCGAAAGAATTTCCGCCAAAGTCGCCGAATTTTCCAGTTCTTCACCGTTTTTATCTAATATCCGCATCGGCGGAAAATAATCTTCTGAATTGCACATGAAAATATCCTGCTCGATTGTGTCTTGCCGCTTTCATCGAAAGCCGGCCTACTTGTTTTTTAAAAGGGAGTATTATCGGGACGGCCTGAAAATAAATATTCTTCCGAAACGGTGAGAAATCAGCAGATCGTTCGTGCCGTCATGATCAAAATCGATAACCCGGGGACAGGAAGTCGCTTCCACTCCGAGATCGCTGACTGTTTTGCCCATTTTCCATTTCAGGGGAAAACGGCTTCGCGGCCCGTGCCAGCCGCCGCCGTATAATTCTTCCCATATATTGCTTCTATCCTGCAATATTTCGCCGTTTTTAAATACCGGGTTATCGGCGCTCCCCGTATTCGCGAATGCGTAAACCTTGCCGAAGCGGTTGCCGACGATCAGATCCTTCAAGCCGTCATTATTCAAATCAGCGAATTCCACTATCGAGCGCGGCCCCAGCATGATTTTTTTGCCCGCCGCCGTAACCGGATGGGCTTTATCCAGAACCGGATTTTTTCGGCTGCCTTTATTGATGAAAACATATACCCTGCCTGTTAAATCTCCGGAAAGCAGATCCGGTTTGCCGTCATTATTCCAATCAACCGCGCGTGGCGTTGAAAAAGCTCCGCTCCGCAGGAGTTTGCCGCCGGCTTTAAGCGCCCGCGGTTTGGCGAGAAGCGGTTTTTGCCGGGTTCCGATATTTTTATAAAAATAAATAAAACCGGTATAATTGCCGACCAGCAGATCCATCCTGCCGTCGCCGTCCCAATCGATAATTTCGGGAGCCGCGTTGCCCAGGTATTCCGTAATGAATTCCAAAGCGGGATTGTTCCATGCCTGTTTTTCCTCGACCGAGCAATCGGTAAAAGCTCCGGCTTGCTGTAAAACGCCGGGAATGAGTTCATAATAAGCGAATTCCGGTTTTTGTTTAGTTCCGATATTCGGCCAGAATTTTATTTCCGGCCCTTCGCCCCCGGCGATAATATCTGTTTTTCCGTCACCGTTCCAGTCGCCCGGACAGATTATGGGGTGGGTCTTGGCAATAAGTTCTACTTTTTTCTCCGTTTTTAAAAGCATTCCTTGAGAAAAAACGGTTTTTCCGTCCTGTTTCCTGCCCGGAAACACCCTTATTTCTCCGTCATCGTTACCGATGATCAGGTCAATTACCTTGTCATTGTTCCAGTCATTGCAATGAATATGTGACAGCCTTCCGACAAATATGTCTTTACCATTCGCCTGTAAATAGCTATGTCCCGTAAACCGCGGCTGACGGTTATCGCCATGATTTCTGAAATAATACACCTTGCCGCTTCTCGAACCGAGAAGCAGATCACGTTTGCCGTCGCCGTCAATATCGGCCGGCAGGGGATCCGGATACATATCCGGCGCTATGTCGGCGATTTTTACGGGCGCGGCGAAAAACGCTTCCGTTTTTGTGCCGCGGTTAAGATAAAGCAGGACTTTTCCCTCTATTTCCCCGGCGATAATGTCGGGAAGGCCGTCGCCGTTCCAGTCCGTGACGAACGGATAAACATAATTACCGACGTCAAGTGTTCCGTTTTCCGTTTTGAAGGTCTTGTATCGGTGACTGTCAAAGACGAATTTACCGGGGCTTTGCGCCATATTCGGAAGCATATACGGTTTACCGTCATACGCTCCCAGGATAATGTCCTGAAGGCCGTCGCCGTTCATATCGCGGAAATTCAGTTTCGGATTTAATTTTACGGCGACCGGTTTTCCCGTCGAAACGGATTTGATTCTTTCGCCGGTATGGTACTTCGGATGTTTGTTGCTGCCGTGATTGAGAAATACGTAAATAAAGCCGTCATGGTCCCCGACCAGCAGATCCGTAACGCCGTCATTGTTGAAGTCGAGCAGATAAGGATAGGATTTTAAGCCTACGCTCAGTATTTTATCCTTCAGAAATTCCCCGGTTTCATAAACCGGAAAATTTTGAGCTTTGGTTAAAGGCGCTCCGGGAATTCCATATTCCTTCGGCGTCCCCGGCAGGTGGGACATGGCGCGCATTATGTCCAAAGCCTCCTGCAGGTTTTTTTGGTAAGCGCCGCTTTTAAAATATCTTTGCACATTCAATTTCGAACAGACTTCATATTCGATCTGTTCCAGACGCGGGGAAATTTTATAGCCGTTGGCGCGAAGTTCCTCGACAATTCCCGGAAGCAGCCACGGAGAATCGCACTCTACCCGGATGCGTTGCCCGGCAACAGCCAATATGCCGCTGAA
>JBAYCO010000504.1:0-3235 GCA_041668685.1 Victivallaceae bacterium
CGAGACGATCACGGCAACGTCCTCTTGATCGACCCTGGTGTATTCGTCTATCAGGTACGCGTCAAAAGCGCCTTCGACTTCACGGTTGGGAAAGTCGAGCCGGTAAAAAGTTTCAAACCGGTCTTTGACCGTATCGGCGATGGTCAGGTATCCGGTCTGGTACAGCAGCGGCAAGGTCTTGAGTTTGCCGATTTCATAAGCGGAAAAAGCGAGGCGGCTGACTGGACGCGATAGAGCGTCTTCGAAATTAAACCCCTGTTCTTTGGCAACTTTTAAAAGGAAACCAGGCGTACCGGTTTCAAACCAGAAATTCTGGAACTCGCCATTGGAATCAAAAAATTTGGCGATCGACACCGGGTTATAAACCGTTGGCGCATTGCTGTGAAAACGGTAACCGTTATACCACAACTTCATCTGCTTGAGAAGATCGTCGCATGTGGTCTGCAGCAATTTAACGGTATGGTCTATGTAATCGGGGAAATAGTGTTCCAGTTCATCCTGGGTATACCCAAGCATAGTCGCGTATTTGGCGTCCATGGAAATATCTGCCAGGTTGTTGAGTTTGGAAAAAACAGACACTTTGGAAAATTTACTGACTCCGGTAAGCAGTACGAAACGCTGGTATGGCTCAGTTCCTTTAACAACGGAGTAAAAGTCCTCCAGTTCTCTTCTTATGGATTCCGCCTCGGGAGAAATTATGTTGTCTAAAATAGGTTTATCATATTCGTCAATTAAAATAACAACCTTGCCCTGAGGTTGAAGCTCAATTATGAGTTCGGAAAACTTAAACGCCGCAGGTCCGCCAGAAAGTGTAATCCCATATTCCGATGCGATTTTATCAAGAGATGTTGTCAGGGACAAACTGAGTTCTTTTGCATTTTTAATCGGCCGCAGCCCCAAGTCGATATGAATGACGGGATATTCCTTCCAGTCGTAAGACTTGGATTCCAGCGACAGGCCTTTGAAAAGATGCTTTTTGCCCTGGAACACGGCTTTAAGAGTGGACAGCGTCAGTGATTTTCCGAAGCGGCGCGGACGGGATAGAAAGAAAATCCCCTTGGCGGGCTGAATCAACTGCCAAAGGTATTCGGTCTTGTCGACGTAAAGAAAATTTCCGTCGATAAGATCTTCAAAAGTATAAACGCTGGAGGTTAAATCTTTCATGCCGTAAACTCAAAAATTCCAATTACTTAGCTTGTCATTCAATATAAACGCGAGAAAGGAGGTTTTCAAGTCGACATGCTCACATAGCTCCGATAAATAACCGGCAAATGATGAACATGAAATAACGGGTTCCTTATTATATAAGGTATAGCCGATGGCTCCATGCAATGCCCATTCACGCCCCTTATCCCGGCCATTTTCCGAGCTCAAGGCATTTAATGCCGCAACACCTTAAAAATAACGTAAATACTTGAATATAAAGCACTTATTTACTGCTACACGACTTGCTATATCGCCACACATCGTTTATACTGTACACAGAATAAGATAAGTACCTGAATACCAACATGATAACAAATCAAGGAGCAAGGCAAGATGAACATGAAGGAATTACAATTCGGGCTCGAAGTAGAAACATTGTGCGACCGGGTCAAGGCCGCCAAGGCGGTACAGAGCGTAGTCGGCGGAAACATCGAACACGAAGGCGGAACTTACGACTGCTACAGCGTCACCGACCTGCGCGGCCGGAAATGGAAAATTGTCCGGGATTCATCCTTATCCAACGTACCTGCAAGCCGACAGGCCGAGGTTGTCAGCCCGATTCTGCATTACGAGGACATTCCGCAGTTTCAGGAAGTCATCCGGGCCTTGCGGAACGCCAAAGCGCGCGTCGACGGCACCTGCGGGATTCACTGCCATGTTTCCGCGGAACATTTCAACGGCCGCCAGCTCGCCAATCTGGCAAAGATTTTTTACAAACAGGAAGAACTGATAATCCACGCTTTCGGGGTAAGCCATCATCGCCTTCAGAATTACACCCGCCCCCTGAGCGATGATTTCATCCGGGAAATTGAAACGAAAAAACCGCAGACCAAAGACGAGCTTAACACAATCTGGTACGGATACCATAACACCAATCCGCAGCATTATGACCACAGCCGCTACCGGACGGTTAACTTTCATAATGTATGGTACCGGGGTACGGTTGAGTTCAGATTTTTAGAGGGGAGTCTTCACAGCGGAAAAATCCGCGCGGGTCTCAGCCTGTGCCTCGCCCTGGCCGCCAAAGCCATAAATTCCAAGTGCGCCTCGAGCAAAAAACGCGCCTACGACCCGGCAAGTGCAAAATACGATTTCAGGGTATTCCTGATAAGCAGCCTGAAGCTTAACGGCGACGAATTCAAAAATGTCCGCAAACACCTTTTAGCCAACATGCCCGGCGATTCGGCGTGGAAACACGGCAGGCCGCAACGAGCTGAGGCATAAATATAAACCGGGGGCGAAAGCCCCCACCAAACGGAGGTAAAAACGATGATTAAAGCTCAAATTCACGAAACGAGCCTTGACGGGTTTCCGCTGGATGAAACCGGAACGGTAATTCAGGGAAATAACGCGCATGAAGCGGTGGAGGCGATGAAAATGAAATCGCCGTTTACCGCCGACATGACGGTAACGGAATACATCGGTTATGTTCTCGGCAAAGTTATGCCGGAGGATAGATCGACCGAACTCGACGCGACGGAATTTTTAACCCGGCTTGCGGCAAGAGGACTCATTTCCTTTTTGCCGGAGGACGACCTTTGTCCATCGAATCTGATGGACGTTCTGGAAGCGATCCGGCAGTCCGGCGTGACCAATATGTTCGATGTGCCGGTAGTTACCGGACTTGCCGAACAAATGGGCGAAACCGAAGTCGCCGGTTGGATCAATACCCACCGGCATGACTACGGTGAAATCATTCTTCACGGCAGGCCTAATCCCGAACCACAGGAGGTAAAATAATGTGCGGACAAACAGGCATAATATTCGGAAATGCTGAGCGTTCCGAGAATGAATTAAAATATTTCCGGGAACTTTTCCAGCGGCTTCTGTTACTGAACCGGATGCGGGGGTCGCATGCCACGGGAGTGGCGGCGGTCAACGCCGATGGCAGTTTTCAACTGCTGAAACGTCCGCTGGAGGCCGCCGCTTTCACCCTGCTTCCCGAATACGGCGAATTCATGAACTCGCTGAAACCGGACGCGACCTTGCTGATGGGGCATACGAGATTCGCGACGGTCGGGAGCGCGGA
>JBAYCO010000505.1:0-3233 GCA_041668685.1 Victivallaceae bacterium
ATGATGTTTTTAGTAGTCGCGAGAGCAGCCTTGCTCCGCGACAAACAGCCATAGATTTCACTGAAATCATTGATTTTAGATGCCGGAGCAAGGCTGCTCCTGGCACTACTTTCTATTAAATTTCACATGCAACTAGACACTAGGATTGGAACGCACGAAACCTATTACTAATGACTTTTTAAGCTATTATTTTTGCATTTTTTAATTAAACCGTTATCTTAAGAGTTTCCCGTTACAGAGGTAACGGGTTTTAACCAGCAAAAACGGATGTCTAACAATGGAAACAGGAAAGTATCAGTCGGTTCTTGAGAAATTCAAGAAATATGTAATGCCAACTTATGCTCCCAAACTGCTTATCGAAAAAGGGCGGGGGGCTTGGGTATGGGATTCGGAGGATCGACGATATCTGGATTTTTCGGTCGGCATAAGCGTTTGCAACCTCGGACACTGCCCCCCGGCGGTAACTTCGGCTATCCGGAAACAAGCGGAAAAACTCGTGCACGTATCCAACCTGTATCTGACTGAAAACCAGCCGCTTCTGGCGGAAAAACTTATCAAGCACTGTTTTGACGGTGTGGTGTTTTTCGCTAACAGCGGGGCAGAGTCCAATGAAGGCATGATAAAGTTTGCCCGCAAATGGGGCTGCGATAAAGGCAGATTTGAAATAATTTCGATGGAAGATTCGTTTCATGGCCGGACTCTGGCGACTTTGTCCGCAACCGGGAGGAGTAAATACCGGAAAGGTTTTGCGCCCGATATGCCCGGCTTTAAACAAGTGCCGTTTAACGACGTGGAAGCCCTGAAAGCGGCGATTGACGACAAGACCGCGGCGGTGATGCTTGAACCGGTACAGGGCGAAGGCGGCATTATACCGTCATGCCCGGAATACCTCAAGGAAGTTCGGAAAATCTGTGATGAAAAAGGTATTCTGCTCCTGTTCGACGAAGTTCAGTGCGGGATGGGTAGGACCGGTAAATTTTTTGCTTTCCAGAGCTACGGGGTCGAACCGGATGCGGTTTCCATGGCGAAAGCCTTGGGCAACGGTTTCCCGATCGGGGCGTTTATCGTCAAACGGAAATGGGCCGATACCCTCGTTGCCGGTACTCATGCCAGTACTTTCGGCGGGACTCCCTTGGCGTGTGCCGCGGCGAGCGCGGTTATTGATGTTATAGATTCCGAAAACTTGCTGGAGAACTGCGCCCGGATGGGTGAGTATCTGATGGCGGGACTGGAGAAACTCGCGGCAAAATATGATTTTATCGTGAAAGTGCGCGGCCGCGGCCTGATGCTTGGGGTGGTATGCGACCGGCCGGCCGGAGAACTTCTGCCGCTGCTCCAGGCAAACGGCATGATAGCCCTTACAGCCGGGGAAAACGTGCTGCGTCTGATGCCGCCTTTGAATATTACAAAGGAAGAGGCTGATGAGGCGCTCCGGATTATGGACAAGACTTTCTCCGAATTCAGTGAAAAAAAATAGTAGCTCACTTTGCGTAGGCTGAGCCTGAGCGTAGCGAAAGGCAACCGTCTCGCTTGAGTCATAAATGAGTAAACGTTGTTGAGCAGATGACACAACCGGGACGGTTGTGTTGCATTTGAAGAAGGTGATCTTATGAAAAAGGATTTACTTAGTGTTGCGGATGTTTCCAAAGAAGAGCTGGAAAAAATATTTAAACTTTCCGCTAAATTGAAAAAAGAACGCGGACAAAGCGATTATTGTCCTCTGGCGGGTAAAAGCATCGGTATGATCTTTGCCAAGGCTTCCACCCGGACGCGCGTTTCCTTCGAGGTCGGAATTCGTGAACTGGGTGGTTTTCCGCTTTATATGGACCAAAGCAAAATGCAGGTCGGGCGCGGCGAATCCGTCGCCGATACGGCCCGGGTTTTAAGCCGTTATCTGCACGGGGTCGTTATCCGCACTTATTCCCATTCGGATGTAGAGGAACTGGCGGCGGAAGCAACAATTCCGATCATTAATGCCCTGACGGATGATTTTCATCCCTGCCAGATACTGACCGACTTGTTCACTATTTATGAATACAGCGGCGGGCTTGACGGGATCAAGCTCGTATATGTCGGCGACGGCGATAATAATATGGCGAACTCATTTATTCTGGCGGCCGGGCTTGCCGGGCTGGAACTGGTAATCGCCGCCCCCGAAAAATACCGTCCGAATCCTGAATTAATGCAGGATTTTCCGAATGTAATATGGGAAAAAGACCCGGTAAAAGCGGTTGCGAATGCCGATTATATTTATACCGACGTATGGGTAAGCATGGGGTTTGAGGATGAAAAGACCGAACGTTTCGAAACCCTCAAGGATTATCAGGTCAATTCAAAACTGGTAGCCGCGGCTTCGCCGGAAGTGAAAATACTTCATTGTCTGCCTGCCCACCGCGGTGAGGAAATAACTGACGAAGTTATGGATTCGGAAAAATCAATAGTTTTTGATCAGGCCGAAAACCGTCTGCATGTCCAGAAGGCCATACTTGCCTTATTATTTGATAAAAGGATGTAATTTTGTCATATATCGAATTGTGTATAATCGCGTTCAGCGTTTCAATGGACGCATTCGCGGTCGCGCTCTGCTGCGGACTGGCTAATCACGACAAACCGTTTAAGACCGCACTGATCCTGGCGCTGGTTTTCGGCGGTTTCCAAGCCCTTATGCCGCTTACCGGCTGGAGCGTGCTTTATCCCTTTTCCGAATACCTGAAAAACCTTGGCCCCTATATAACGCTGGTTCTGTTGAACGGCATCGGCGCTTATATGATCTATGAGGCCTTTTCCGCTAACGGGAAGGATGATGAAAAGGATAAGGAACTTACTGCGAAATACGTCCTGCTTTCAGGTATCGCGGTCAGTATAGATGCTTTGGGTATCGGCGCTTCGCTTGCGGTAAACCGTCAACCGGTGGGCGCGGCGATGCTGTTTATGGGATCTTTCACCTTCGTGATCAGTTTTGCGGGATACTATATCGGGCATTTTCTCGGACATTTATTTGAGAAGAAACTGGAGTTTCTTGGCGGGGCGGCGATTATTCTGATCGGTTGGAAACTGTTTCTGGAATACCTCGGATACCTGTAAAAGCTGTTCTAGTGTAATGTTTCATAATGTTTTTAGTAACAGTCGCGAGAGCAGCCTTGCTCCGCGACAAACAGCCATAGATTTCACTGAAATCATTGATTTTAGATGCCGGAGCAAGGCTGCTCCTGGCACTACTATTAAATTTTAAA